>JACDEA010000263.1 GCA_013816725.1 Actinomycetota bacterium | reverse complement strand
CACCACGGCCTGGCGCACCGCGGGGTGTCGCTCGAGCACCCCTTCCACCTCGGCGATGCTGATGTTCTCGCCGCCGCGGATGATCACCGCAGTCAGCCGACCGGTGATCGTCACCCACCCTTCGTCGATCGCCGCCCGGTCGCCGGTGCGGTACCACCCGTCGGCCGTCATCGCCGCCGCCGTCTGGCTCGGATCCGCGTAGCCCACGAACAACTCGGGACCACGGACTTCCAGCTCGTCGAGCGGGCCGAGACGGACGGCGGCCTCGCCCACCGGGCGGCCGTCCGTGGTCCACCCGCGTTCGGTGGGGTCACCAGGCCCGCTCGTCGTGATCGTGGGCGCCTCGGTCGACCCGTACGTGCGCTTGACCCGGGCACCCAGCGTTGCCGTCGCCTCCTCGCAGAACGCCGGGGTGACGCCGGCGCCCCCGCTCGAGATGAGCCGTAGCGACCGGGGCGGGCGCGACGCACCCATGAGGTCGACGAAGAAGGCGGGGGGGCCAACCATGAACGTCACCCGTTCGTCGTCGACGACGCGGGCGGCCTCGTCGGCGTCCCACCTCGGCATCCACACCGTCCTGAACGGCGCGGCGCCGGGGACGAGCACGCCGTTGAGGAGGCCGGAGATGTGCGCCATCGGTGCGGGCATCAGCACGACGTCGTCGGCCGCAAGTCCGTGCACCGCGACCATCAAGCGCGCCTTGTACGCCAGCGCGCGATGCGTGTGCAGCACCGCCTTGGGCGCGCCGCTCGAGCCCGACGTGAACAGCATCACGGCCACGTCGTCGGCCGCCGCGTCGCCCGCGCGCACCGGAGAACCGTCGGGCAGGTCCTCGACGACGAGGCCGGGCGGCGCGGTGTCACCCAGATGGTGGACCGGCGCAGCGATCGCGCCCAACC
This sequence comes from Actinomycetota bacterium, assembly GCA_013816725.1. Taxonomy (GTDB): domain Bacteria; phylum Actinomycetota; class Acidimicrobiia; order Acidimicrobiales; family JACDEA01; genus JACDEA01. The sequence continues at coordinate 3,200 of JACDEA010000263.1, read as the reverse complement.
GCCAGCAGGCGCGATAGAGGAGCATGGGCACGTCGGAGTTGGCCATCCGCCAACTCACGACGTCGCCCCGCCTCACGCCCCGCGCCCGCAGGCCACCGGCGACCGGGGCGACGCGCGGATCGTCGGCCAGCACGTCGTCGAGGACCACGTCGCTAGTCTGCCGCCCGCATGGTCGTCGGCCCGCACTCGGTGTTGCTGACCGGGCGCATCGCCGTGGTCACCGGTGCGGCGGCGGGCATCGGGCGGGCCGTGGCCGAGACGTTCGCCCGCTTCGGCGCGCGCGTCGCCGCCTGTGATCGCGACGGCGACGCGCTGAGCGATCTCGACACCGAGTGGTCGGCGGTGCTCGACGTGCGCGACGGGGATGGCGTCACCGAATTCATCGGTCACCTCGACCGCGTCGACGTGCTCGTCAACAATGCCGGCGGCACGTTCGCGGCACCGTTCCTCGACGTGGGCCCTGGGGGCCAGCAGGCGCTCGTCGACGAGAACTTCACCAGGGTCACCCACTGCATACGGGCGGCGGTGCCGAAGATGAGGGCGGGCGGCTCGATCATCAACATCACGTCGATCGAGGCGCACCGGGCCGGCCCCCGGTTCGCGATCTACTCGGCCATGAAAGCGGTGGTGGCCAACCTCACCAAGTCGCTGGCCGTCGAGTTCGACGACCGGAGCATCCGCGTGGACGCCATCGCGCCCGACGCCGTCGCCACGCCCGGCATAGGGGCGGGGCACTGGCCAGGCCGGCCCGACGACGTGGCCGGCGCCGCGGTCTTCCTGGCGTCGGACCTCTCCCGCTTCGTGACCGGGACGACGATCCACGTCGACGGCGGGAACTGGGCCGCCGGCGGCTGGCGGCCGGTCGGTGCACCACAGAGTGCGGCAGGAGAGCGACCGGGTCAGGCAGAATAGAGAGTTATGAGAAGAGCTGGGGTTCTTGTCGGACTGGGTGTCGTCGCCCTCATGCTGGTCGGCAGCGCCGGCGCATGGGCCGTGAGCGACGGGCAATACAGCTACCGCCGCCAGCATTGCAGCGGCGCGGCCGACAACTCGAAGGACCCGACTCGGGTCGAGCCGGGGTGTCAGAGCTTCACCGTCAACGTGAGCGACGGCGCCGGCAACGAGGGCTTCATCGGGTTGCAGCAGACCGCCGACGGTCAGAGTCCCGACTTCCTCAACCCGGTCTCCGGCACGCCGACCACGTTCGATCCCACCTCCGGCGTCCACGCATACGTCGGCGCCGACGACAACCTCGACAACGGCGAGCACGACTCGTCGCCTGCGATCAGCAACGGCCCCAGCGACGGCGGCGCGATCGCGTTCAACGTCGACCCGGCGTCGGTCGACCCATGGGTCGCCGCCGTGCAGGCCGGCGACGTTGCCTACCTCCTCACCCACCCGCTCCCCTTGGTCGACGGCGGCTTCGGCGCCTGCGCTGACGGCGCGTGCCTCGCCGTGACAACCGTGGAGCGCGTCGCCTACCAGGGCGGCGACAAGCACAAGCCGGCGCAGCCCGTCGCCGACTACACCGGCAAGCGGTGGGACCCCCCCACGTGCGGCGGCCCGTCCGACGGAAAAGCCGACTGCGGCCCCGGCGGCATCGCCAAATGGCACAAAGGGGACGGCGCCCGCACCACCGAGCCCGGCGTGCAGGTGTTCGAGGATCCGGATCCGCAGGGATCGCCCATCGGGCCGTACCCGCTGCCGGCCGCCTACGCCGGCACGTGCGGCGTGATCGTCGGCGGGGGCGCCGCGCAAGCCCCGGCCTCGCCGGTGACCAACAGCGCCGGCCAAGTACAGGTTCGCACCGCTTGCTGACACGGCGGCTCGCCGCCGTCGTCAGCGGCGTTCTGGCGGTGATCGGGGCGCTGCTTCCGGGGGCGGCGGCCGCGGCCGCCGCGCCGCGCGCCGCGACGGTCCCGTGCAGCTGGCCGATGTACGGCCATGACGCCGGCCGCAGCTTCGCCCAGAGCCGCCGCTGCACCGAGATCCACCGTGGCACGGTGACGGCGTTGACGCCGGCTTGGTTCCTGCCGACGGCCGATTCCGTCACTGCGTCGCCTGCCGTCGTCGGCGGCACCGCCTATGTCGGTTCGTGGGACGGCGTCATGCACGCCATCAACCAGCGAACCGGACGAGAACGGTGGCGCTTCGCTATCGGCGACACCAGCAACACCGCCTTCGGCCGCATCGAGTCGTCGGCCGCAGTCGTGGACGTGGCCGGTCGCCGCGTCGTCATCTTCGGCGGCGGCGCCACCGTCTATGTGCTCGACGCTCGCAACGGCCGCGAGTTGACGTCGGTGTGCGTGGACCCCCGGGAGAGCGGAGCCGACCGTTGCCAGGGCAACTCCGACGGCGCCATCGAGATCGAGTCCTCACCCGCCGTCGTCGGCGTGGGCGATCACCTCGAGGTCGTGGTCGGCATGGACGTACACAACGCCGACCACGTCGGACGCACCGGCGTCGTCTCGTTCGGGTTGTCGCGCACGCACGGCTGGACGCTCGAACCGCGGTGGAAGTTCGACCCCGAGACCCGGCGCACGTACACCGGCCCGGCCCTCCTGACCGAGGGCGCCGGCGCCGGCGACGGGTGCGCCAGCGTGTGGTCGTCACCGGCCGTCGACGTCGCCAACAACATGGTGTTCTTCGGCACCGGCAGCTGCTCGGCCCCGGGCGTGACATCGGGCGAATCGATGTGGGGCATCCGCCTCAGCGACGGCAAGTTCGTCTGGACGTTCGACGCCCACGCGCCCGAGCGCTACCCGTCGCGGAACTGGGACGACGACTTCGGCGCTTCGCCGAACCTCCTCCCCGGCGGCCTCGTCGGCGAGGGCAGCAAGGGCGGCACGTACTACGCGCTCGACCGCCTAACCGGCTCGCTGCGGTGGGAGACGCACGCCGGCCAGGCCGGCCACGTCACCAGCGGCTTCGCCGTGGGCGGAATGATCGGCAGCGCCGCGGTCGGTCGGGTCAACGGCCGACCCGCGGTCTTCGCCACGACCGCGATCTCGACACCGCTGCGCGCCCCGCTCGACGAGAACCCCGGCGACATCGACCCCGCGCTGCTCGACGACCCCGGGCGGTTGTTCTCGATCCACGCCATGAGCGTCGAGGACGGCAGCATCCTTTGGCGCTCGCCGCTGTCGCGGGCCTCGTACGGAGCGGCCAGTTACGCCAACGGCGTCGTGTTCGCGCCGTCT
>JACDEA010000262.1 GCA_013816725.1 Actinomycetota bacterium | reverse complement strand
GTCGATGCGCAGCGCCACCGACGCCGCGGCGGGCAAGGCCGGCGGCGTCTATGACGACGTGATTGGCCTGACCGCGGCGGACTACAACGCCAACCACGACGTGCTCAAGCCGTCGATCGCCGCCGTTCGTGACGCGCGCAACAGCATCCGTACCGCGATCAGCGAGGCTCGGGCGGCGCGGGACGCCCTGAAGGCGGAATAGCCGGCAACTCGACGGCCAACCGTGTGCCCGGCAAACCGCTCGGGCGCGGCGAGGCCACGGTCACGGTCCCACCCATCGCGGCGACCAGTTCGGCCACGATGGCCAGGCCGAGCCCGGTGCCGACGTGGCGACCGCGGTCTGAGCGGTAGTGGCGGGCGAAAACCGCGGCCTGCTCTGCTGCTGGGATGCCGGGGCCGTCGTCCTCGACGGCGAACCCGGCGACGCCGTCGGTTGTCGTGATCGTCACGTCGACCGTGGCGGTGGCGTAGGCGAGGGCGTTCTCGATGAGGTTGGCCACGACCTGGGCGAGGCGATCGGGATCGGCGACGACCACGGCGTCGCTGGCCGCAGGCGCCGTGAGGACGATGCCGGCGTCGGCGGCTGCGAGTTGAAGGGCTTCGGCGGTGCCGGCCACGACGTCCTCGAGGCGGACCTCGCTCGGGGTGAGGGCGAAGGACCCCGCGCCGAGGCGTGCGAGTTCGAGCAGGTCGCCCACGAGGCGTTCGAGCCGGCGGGACTCGTTGGTGATCACCGCGCCGGCCCGGGCGCTGTCGTCGATGGCCCCGTCGGCCAGCGCTTCGCCGTAGCCGCGGATGGCGGTTAGCGGAGTGCGCAGATCGTGCGACACCGACAACAAGAAGTCGCGTTCAGCGGCACGGCTGCGTTCGAGATTCGCGGCGAGCGAGCTGATCGACGCGGCGAGCGACGCCACTTCGGGGTCGGCGTTGGCGGGCAATGCGATACGGGCGGCGAGGTCACCTGCGGCGATGGCGCGGGTGCCAGCCGCTGCGACTTCGAGGGGGAGCGCGATCCGTCTACCGATGCGCCGACCGAGCAGCGCGGCAAAGGCCAGGCTCACGAGCGCGGCCAGTAGGAAGAAGCCGAAGCCGCGGTTGAGCGCCCGAAGTTCGCGAGTGAGGACGACGCCGACCACGCCACCGGTTGCGTTGGGCACCGGCGCTACCGCGTAGACGAGCGTTCCGCGGATCCCCGACACGGTGGCGCCGACGGCGAGGTCGCTCGCGCGCAGGTCGGCGGACGAGATGCCGGATGGGAGCTCGGTTAGTAGGCGCCCGCGGGGGCTAAACCGCACCACGTCGGCCCCGCTAAGGCGCAGGGCGCGTCGCAGCGCCGCGAGCAGCGCTGGTCGGCGCAGTTCGTCGCTGACTCGGGCGAACTGCTCGGCTTGCCGCGCGACGTCTCGACGGGCGTCGTCGAGCGTGGCCTGCCGCACCAGGAGTTGACTTCCGGCGCCGGCCACCATGAGTGCGGCCGAAACCAGCAGCAGCATGGCGACGACGAGGCGGCGGCGCACGTCGTTAGCTCAGCCGGTAGCCCACGCCCCAAATGGTCGTGAGGTCGAAGGCAGGGCCAAGCTTGCGGCGCAGCTGGCGGACGTGGACGTCGACGGTGCGCTCGTCGCCATACCAACCACTGCCCCAAACGCCGTCAAGCAACTGTTGACGGCCGAGCACGGCCCCTTCGTGGCGCAGGAAATAGACGAGCAGGTCGAATTCGCGGGCGGTAAGCACAACGGGCGCGCCGCCCGCACGGGCCTCGCGTCGGGTGAGGTCGACAGACAATTCGTTGTGGGTGAGCGTGGTGGTCTTTGTGGGCCCGGCGTCGCTGCGGCGCAGGATCGCCTTGACGCGAGCAACGACCTCGCGGGGAGAGAACGGCTTGGTGACGTAGTCGTCGGCGCCGAGTTCGAGGCCGACGATGCGATCGACTTCGCTGTCTCGGGCGGTAAGCAGCATCACCGGCGTAGTGCCCGCATCGCGGATTTGGCGACACAGACCGAGGCCGTCGGTGGTGCCTGGCAGACCGATGTCGAGGATGACGAGGCGGGGCTGTTCCGACGCGCATAGCTCGGCGCCCCGGTCGGTGTTGTCGGCGAGCACGACGCGGAACCCGGCGCGGCGTAGGTATACGTCGAGCAGGTCAGCGATGGCCGGCTCGTCCTCGACGACCACGATCGTGCCGTTGTCGTCGTCCGCCATGTCCTGAGGCTAGGGGGACTTGGCAACGTCAACGGCGTCGAGTCGCTACGAGCCGGTATTCAACGCGACCGCGGCGCGGATGAGCTTCTTCAGCGCCGCCTCGTTGAGTTTGTCGCCCTCGTTGATGTCGATGGCGCGGCGGACCTTGCCGTCGAGGCTCGAGTTGAAAAGACCCGATGGGTCGTCGAGCGACGCCCCCTTGAAGAACGTGAGCTTGACCACGTTCTTGTAGACCTCGCCGGTGCAGATGCCGCCGTTGTGGGACCACACCGGCGTTCCCGGGCTCGTCGCCTTGGCCCACTTCCATTCTTCGACGACGTCGGGGTCGGCTTTCTTGACGATGTCGCGGACCTTGCTGAGCGTCTTGCCCCGCCAGTCGTCGAATTCCGCGATTCGCTTGTCGATCAGGTTGGAAGCGTCTGGGTTGTTCGGCATCTGGCGTCCTCGGGCGGTCGGATCAATCGGGGCTTAGGTGCATTTAGTCTCGCGTAGCAGGAATAACGACGGCCGGGGCATAACCAAACCAGCGTGGTCACCAAAACGTTTTCGCTCATGGACCTGCTCGATTGGCTCGAGGAGCTGTTCGACAACCGGGCCTGGCACCTCGACGAGTGGTGCCTGATCTTCGCCAACGAGGAGCGCTACGTCGAGCTGGCCATCAGCGAGCACGAGATCTGGGCCGGCGCGATCACGAACCGCAACCTCACCATCGAGGAATGGATCACCGACGCCGACGAAGCCAAGTTGCGTGCCTTCGGCTGGACGTTGGACGAGGCCGAAAGCGAGGAGCCGAAGTACGTGCGACGATGGGTCGCCGACGCGCCGACCGACAACGTCGTGGCCGATGTTCTCCAGGTGTTCACGTCGGTGTACCTGGGCGAGTCGACCGAGGTCGTCGAAGTGTTGCAAGGCCGGTTCACCGGCGGCCACACCGACTCCGACAGCGCCGTCTGAGACAAAGCGGTTCCGCGGAACCGCTTTATCGCTACAAGTTTCTAGGAAGGAAACGGCGGGACGCGTCGTCAAAGCAACGTGTCCTTCCAACCGTGGTACGAATGATGGCGGTGACAGCGCCGACGAGTCGCGACGATGGACTTGTCGCCCGGGCCATCGCCGGTGACCGTGATGCGTTCGGCGCCCTGATTCGCCGACACGACGCTCGGCTCCGCAGCGTCGCCTCGAAGCTGCTCGGTGGCGACGTCCACCGCATGGACGACGTCATGCAGGACGCCTACGTCAAGGCCTATCGTTCGCTGGCGTCGTTCCGGGGCGACGCCGCCTTCGGCACATGGATTCACCGCATAGTGCACAACACGTGTATGGACGAGTTGCGGCGTTCGGTCCGCCTGGCCACACCGGTCGACGTCATGGACGACACCGTCGCGTCGAGCTGGATCGGGCCCGAGCAGGCCACGACTACAGCCGACAGCGTGCGCCGCGCCCTGGACGCGTTGAGCGCGGACCAGCGCGCCGCGGTAGTGCTCGTCGACGGCCAAGGGTTCGACATCGCCAGCGCCGCCGAGATCCTCGGTGTGCCTGAGGGCACCGTGGGGTCGCGGTTGTCGCGGGCCCGGGCGACGCTTCGCCATTTACTTCGAGAGGATCAGTCATGAACGAGATGAACCGCGACACGCAGGTTGCGCGGGCACTCGACCGCCTGCCGGTGCCCGAACACGGTGCCGACTTCTGGCGTGATCTCGACGCCCGGCTCGATGCTGAAGACGGGCTTGACGAGAGCCTTGGGCGGCGCGTCGCCGCGCGGCGCGGGCGGAAGTCGCCCCGCACCCTGCTGGCGGTGGCCGCCGCCCTGGCGTTGGTGGTTGGCGCCGCCGCGTTGACGACGCTGGATCGAGACGACCGCGACACCGTCACGGCGGGTGACACCGGCAACACGACCCAACCGACCACGACGCCGTCGCCGTCTGACACCACC
>JACDEA010000004.1:9634-23274 GCA_013816725.1 Actinomycetota bacterium | reverse complement strand
GTTGGGGCGAGCCGTCTGTCGGAGTAAGGCCCTCGGGTCGTCATCGACGACGGCGACCGCGGGTAGGGCGCGTGCCCCGACGACGACGGGGTGCACGAACTCGAGGGCGACGTGTTGCGCGTGCTGCGGCGCTCCCGGCGCCCAGCACCACATCGTCCCTCCGGCGGCGAATCTCCGCGCCAGCGCCAGCGCGGCGGGGGCCATCGCCGACGTCATGTCTCAGACGTCCGCGCGACGCGCGCGCGGCTCTGTTCGGCGCGGCTGCAATAGGAGGGGAGGATTTGGGGCAGAGTATCGGGGCTCACGATTACGGCCCGCTGTCCGCGGGCCAAAGGCGGTGGTCGCGATGGTGTCGGAGGCCGAAGGTCGTTGCCGGTTCGAGATCGCCCCACCGCGCCATTTCCTGTACCCGGCGCTGCTCTTGCTGCTCGCCGAAGAGCCGCGTCACGGGTACCGCCTCACTGATTCGGTTCTTCGGCTGGGCCTCGGGCCCATCGACCGACCGAGTATCTATCGGGCCCTCGCGGACCTCGAGTCCGATGGGCTCGTGCACTCGTGGCAGGCCGCGTCGACCGCCGGCTCGGCCCGCCACGTTTACGGTGTCACCGACGCCGGCTTCGCCAAGTTGAGCGCTTGGATCGCGGTCGTGGCCGAGGAACAGGCGGCGCTCAGTGTGGTCGTCAAGCGGTACGACAACCTTCCCCTCGCCCCCAACGGGACGGAGCAGACCTGAGCGGTGCGTGCCCTCCGCCAGCTCGGCGAAGAAGGCCTGTCGCAATTCGTCACCTCCGAGTTCGGGCAGTATCGGTCCCCCCTGAGTCCCGGGTCAATCGGTGCAAGCACCACCTAGCGGCCGGCGGACGCGGCTGTCGGGACGGTACAGACGGCGACCTTCGGGGTAGAGAAGGGGGGCGTCGAGATCGAGGAGGCAGTTATGCCTGATGAGAGTGCACCGAAGCAAGACCGGCTCGGCCGTGACTCTGAGCAGGGTCCCAACCCGGCTCCGGGCGGCCAGGTTGAGATGGATGACGCCGTCGTCCCGCCCTACGAAGACCGCACCGGCGCCGGTACCTCGAACGAGGCCCGACGAGAGTCCGTCGAACGGCAACTGGAGGGGTCGCGTCCGGGCCAGCCAGGTCAGACGACGAGTGACGCGACACCCAGCCCAGTGGCGGCCGACGAGGTGACCAGCGATACCCCGGAGTCCCCGCACGGAGTCGGAGAAAGCGTCGGTCGGCGGGGAGAGGACATGGTCGAGCGCGACGGCAAGGAGCCTGGCCGGGCCGACACGGGGCACAAGGGCGCCGATCGTCCAACGGGTACGTCGGACGAGCGCGACGACTCCGGCGTCTGAGGAGTCCGGCAGCGGCGTCGCGCGCAACGTCCGGCTCGTCGGCCGGCAGTCACTGTTAGACAGGGGGCCCATGGCCGCCGCCAACACCGATGACCTGCGAGCCGCGCGCGCAGAGGTGATCCGAGAGCACATGGAGTCGGAGAACCGTCACGACTTCGACGCCACCATCGCCACCTTCGACCACCCCCGCTACGAGTTGGTTGCGACCGGTCAGGTCTTCGACGGCGAGGCCGAGGTGCGCAAGTACTTCGCCAACTCCCGGGCTGCCTTCCCAGACCAACGCAATGAACTCATCTCGCTGCGCCACGCCGACGACGCCGTGATCGTGGAGATCGACCTGCTGGGCACCCACGCCGGCACGTTCCTCGGCTTCGCGCCGACGGGCCGCGAGTTCCGCTGCCGGATGGCGGCCATCTTCGAGTTCAACGGTGACCGGATCACCTGCGAACGCGTGTATTACGACAGCGCCACCATCCTGAAACAGCTCGGCCTGCTCGGCGCTCGCCCGACCGGGCCACCGAATGCCAGTGCCATCGAAGGACCGACCATCGAACGACCAGCGGCGGTAGCCGTGGACGCCATCGAGCGTGGAGGAGCTGCATCGTGATCGTGTTCGTGCACGGGGTGCCCGAGACCGCAGTGATCTGGGACAAGGTTCGTCGGGCGATCGACCGGGAGTCGGTGGCGCTGTCGATGCCCGGCTTCGGCTGCCCCAAGCCCGAGGGCTTCAGCGCCACCAAGGACGAGTACGTCGACTGGCTCCTCGCCGAACTCGGGCAGATCGAGGGCCCCATCGACCTCGTCGGCCACGACTGGGGCGCCGGCCTCACGTACCGAGTGGCCACCACCCGGCCCGAGCTCCTGCACTCCTGGGTGGCCGACATCGGCAACATCGCCCATCCGGACTACGAGTGGCACGACTTCGGCAAGATCTGGCAGACACCCGGCGAGGGCGAGGCCTTCGTCGAGGCCCAGAACGCGCTGCCGGCGGCCGAACGAGCCGCGCTGTTCGAGGCGACCGGCCTGTCACCGGAGGACGCCCTGGAGATGGCCGAGGGATCCGACGCCACGATGGGGGAGTGCATCCTGGCCCTCTATCGGTCGGCCACACCCAACCCGCACGCCCATTGGGGTCCCTGGTCGCCCACCAGCGTGCCCGGCATGGTGCTGAGCCCCACCGACGACATCTTCGGTGACGAGAAGCTCTCGGCCGAGGTGGCCGAGGCCCTCGGCGCCCGGTTCGAACGCATCGAGGGAGCGGGCCACTTCTGGCCCTACCAGGCCCCGGAGGAGGGCGCTGCCCTCCTCACCGCCTTCTGGTCCTCACTCGACTGACCGCACGTCGCGATCGACGCCGTGTACGCGGCGGCGTGGTCGATGACGACGCGCACGGATAGCGCTTCACGACGGGCCGATGAGGTGGCAGACCCGGTTGGGGTCGCAGTCGGCGGGGTCGAGCTTGCTTGCGCGTTCGACGAGCCGGCTGAGTTCGAGCTTGAGGGCCCTGAGCTGTCGGATCGTGCGGTCGATCTCGGTCGCTCGGTGCCTGAGCAGCTCGAGCACGTGTCCGCACGGCGGCTCCCCTTCGTCGCGTAGGGCCACGACGCCGCGGATCTCTCCGAGCGACAGCCCCACCGCCTGCGCGGACCGGATGAACGCGAGGCGGTCGAGCACGTCGTCGTCGTAGTCGCGGTAGCCAGAGGCCGTTCGTTCTGGTGGATCGAGTAGGCCGGCGTTCTCGTAGTAGCGCAACGTCTTGGCCGGCACGCCGGAGCGTCGCCGTCGCGGCGACGGCCGCGGTCGCCGCCGCTACCGTGCAGCGACGCGGACACAAACCGATCGGTCAATCAGGTGGTGAGGGTCTGACCGATCACGTCCTCGTTGGCTGCGCCCACTGAGAGGTGAAAGTGCTCAATGAGGCCGTCGCCGGTGCAGACGATGGTCAGTCGAGCAGGCGTGGCTGGTCCGCCCGGCATGCCAATCGAGCACTGAGCTGCCACCCAGCTGCCGGCTCCGGCCTTCTCCGAGATGTCGAGCCGCGCACCGGACATCTCCTTCATTTGAGCTTCGAGAACCCGCATCAACGTGGCCCGACCTCGCCACCACTCCTTAGGGTCAGTACCGATCCCGAGCACATCGTCGGTCGAAGCGAACAGAGCCGCTATGGCCGTCGAATCGCCGGAGTTGAATTCGCTGACGAAGTCGCCCAGCGTCTTGTCTACTTCAGGTGCAACTCCCATGTCGCCACCTTCCATTTCGCGGAGTCGGAGCCGACAGTGTAGGGAGCTGGCGGCCTCGACGGCCCGACGAGTTCGGTCTCCGAAGGCGCAGCCAACGGAGCGGCCCGAGCGTTACGCTGGGCCCGCTCCGGTTGGACGGTCATTGCCTCACCCGAGAGGCGACTTAGCCGAGGGGTACAGGCACCGGGACGATGGCAAGCCGGCACGGGTGCCCGTCGAGGTTGACGCCGGTGCGTACGTCGAAGCGGTATCCGTGCCAAGGACACTGCACCACCCCGTCCACGACGGGAGCGTCGTCGAGCGGCCCGCGCAGGTGCGGGCAGCGCGCCCTGAACGCGCATTTCTCGCCGTCGACCTCTACCACCCGAACAGGGACCTCCTGTCGTGCGTCGAGCGCGGCTTGTCGACCGATCATCATCGACTCGTCCTCGTCGTAGAGCTTCTCGTAGAGCCTGGCGTAGGCCCGGCCGAGCTTGTCGGCCGTGTCGTCGCGCACGTCGGGGACGTGGAAGCTCACCGTGACCTCGCATGAGCGAGGCCCCGTGGCCACAGCCGCGCTCCATATCTCGGTGCCGACGCCGGTGCCGTCCGTGGTCCGGCTGACCCAAGTGGCCCGGTCGGCATCGAGGAGGACCTCGAGGCCGACTTCCGCGCGAGCGGTGACTGATCCGACCGTCGCCCGCCATCCCCACCGGCCGGCGTCATGGCACTCGATCGAGCTGAAGCTGGACGAATGGAGCCAGGGCAGGTGCTCCCAGTCGAGGGCATTCTCCAGCAGCCGTTCGAGGCTCCCGCCGAGCGCGCGCCGGTAGGTTCCGACGTTGGTCAGCCGCACGGTTCCACCGTAGCGCCGCCCCTCGCGGTGGGCTGGCGAATCGCCAGGGCGCAGACCGCGGCCCACAAGCCGCCGAGGGCATACCCGGCGAGCACATCGGTCGGCCAGTGGACCCCGAGGTAGATCCGCGAAAAGCCGACCGCGAGGCTGACGAGGGCGGCGGCGGACCAGATGCTGACCTTCAAGGGCCAGGAGTCCGTACGTCGAGAACCGAGCATGGCGATGGTGACCGCGACCGCAACGGTCTGGGTGGCGTGGCCGGAGGGGAACGCGTAGCCGGTGGCGGTGGAGACGAGGTGGCCTACATGTGGGCGTGGTCGGCCGACGAGCGGCTTGATGAGGTCGTAGAGCGCCACGGCCCCACCGAGACTGAGGGCCAGGTGTGCAGCTGTCGTCCAGCGACGAGTACGACGGTGGGCCGCGACGCCGACGACGACGACGAGCGGAACGAGCACCACGGTGCTGCCGAGCCAGCTGACGTCGCGCATAGCGGTGGTGAGCCACGACGCCCGATGCTTGGCGAGGTAGTAGACGACGGGTCGGTCGATCCGAGTGGCGTCGTCGCCGCCGAGGACGTCTTGGAGCAGTGAGCCGAACACCCAGCCGACGACGCCAAGGACGGCGAGCTGCACGGTGAGCGCCAACCCGAGGGCATTGCCGGGCCGGAGTCGGTCGCCGAGAAACGCGAGCTGCGAGTCATACCGCGACGCCAGTGACGCCACCCGCGGGCGGTCGAGCTGTCTGCGGGCAACGCGGCGGACTGTGTCGGGGTGGCGGGCGATCCAGCGGGCGCTCATCACGACGACGGCGACGGCGATGGCGGCGCCGAGTAGGACGAGCCCGGCCCGACCCGCGTAGCGCTCGACCCGCCGGTACGAGGATCCGGCCGCGTAGCCGATCAGCACCGTTCCCGGAGCCCACACGAGGGCTCCGGCCGCGTTCCACGCCAGGAAGCGGCCGTAGGGCATGCGGGCGGCGCCGGCGACCGCGGGAACGAGCGCCCGCAGCACGCCGACGAACCTTCCGGCGAGGACGGCCCGGCCACCCTTGGCCTCGAGGTAGGCCTCGGCTCGGGCCCATCGCTCGGCGCCGACCGTGCGGCCGACGCGGCTGCGCTGGAGCGCGGGCCCGAAGCGACGGCCGATCTCGTAGCCCAGCGAGTCCCCGACGACGGCGCTGGCGGCGGCCACCGCCATCATCCAGCCCAGACTGGCGTGGCCCTGCTGCGCGATGTAGCCGCCGGCGAGAAGCGCCAGCTCGCCGGGGACGAACAGCCCGACGAACGCAGAGGCCTCCAGCGCCGCGAGCAACGCAACGACGACATAGGCGGTCGTTCCTGCTAGTCCGCCGAGCGAATCAAGCACGCTCGGCTTCCGCGCCGCCGCTCCTGATCAGCGGGCCGAGCGCCGTGCGCGCGAGGCGGTCGAGCAACTGGGCCACGATCCGGCCGGCCAGTCGGTTGACCGCCGCGGCGATCACCGCGCCAAGGACCAACCCGGCGACGACGTCGCCCGGATAGTGGGCGCCGACGTAGACGCGGGCGAACGCCATGGCGACCGCCAGCCCGACGACAACTCGACCGAGCCGTCGATCGACGACCCACAGCCCGCCTGCGACCGCGCCGGCGATCGCGTCATACGGCCGAGCGCGGTCGAAGATGTGGCCGACCAGTTGGGCCGCAGCCAACGCCACGAATACGGCAACGGCTGTGCACGCCACCGCGGCGATCGCCGCCGTGGTGGGTCGCTGGCGACCCAGCCACCACCCGACAAGTAGCGCCACCCCGAACAGCGCGATTCCGTACTTGGCGAAGGCGATGACCGGCGGATGCAGCCATCCGGTCCGCCTCGCGAAGTGGCTGATTGCCCGGTAGATCGATGTGTCCATCAGCGCGTCGCCTTTCGGTTGCCGAACAGGTCTACCGCGCCCTCGGACAATGACCGCCGCGGTACCCGGAACCGGCACGGCATTTGGGGGCGTAGACCACTCCGTAGGTCACGTCCGGTGCTGTAGTAGCGACACTGTGCGACGTGGATTTCGCACCGCACGCGCAGGCTTCCCTTGCTGGCCCCGCCCGCCCCGCGCTTCGACGGGGAAGACTCCTGACATGGCTGAGCCGCGACACCACCCTCGCCCACGGTTGCTCCTGGTGTCCGGCAGCCTGCGGACTGGGTCGACGAACGAGGCGACACTTCGAACGGTCCAGGACCTCGCCGCTCCGATCGCCGACGCCGACCTTTACGACGGGGTGGGTCGGCTCCCGCACTTCAACCCCGACGACGATCACGAACCGCTCCCGGACACCGTCGTCGAGTTGCGCGCCGCCATCGCGGCCAGCGACGCACTGCTGATCTGCACGCCCGAATACGCAGGAGCGCTCCCCGGCGCCCTGAAGAACCTCCTCGACTGGACCGTCGGCGGCATCGAAACTGAAGGCAAGCCCGCGGCGTGGATCAACGTGTCCACGGGGGGGACGGCGGCGGCGGGAACCCACGCGTCGCTGCGAACCGTCCTGACCTACACCGGATGCGAGGTGGCCGACGACGCGTGTGCCCATGTGCCCATCCCGCGCGCGGCGATCGTCGACGGCGCCGTCGCGGACGTGGCGTCGCTGGCCGCGATCAGCCGTGCCGTGGGAGCCCTGGTCGCACACGTCGAACGGGCGCGCACCGCCCAGTGACTCGTCGATGCGCATCCGGCGACCGGTGGGCGCCACGCGCGTCGCGGTCGTCTTAGGACGACGCCTACCGACGGTTTGGAAGCGACTGCCGGCTGTCGGCGGTCACGGGCGCCGACGGTGCGGGCGCCGCCGCGAAGGCGGCTCCGAGCCGGTGCAGTCCGTCGCGAATCTGACGTTTGACAGCGTCCTCCGCTTGATGAAGATGATTGGCGATCTTGTGGTACGAGAAGCCGCCGAAGCACGCCAAAGCGACGGCGTCACGCTCGGGGGCCGGAAGCTCCGCCAGGAACCCGGGGGTTTCAACCTGCTCCGTCATGTCCGGCGACCATTTCGCTACGCGACGAGTCGCGCCGAAGCTGGTCGACGCAGCGGCTGTGCGTGTGCATGGTCAGGGAGGGCCGCAGCCCACCTGACGAAACGAGAGTCTCGGGTTGTCGCCAGAGCAGGAGGAACACGTCCGCCACGATGCCGTCTGCGACGTCGGTAGCGCACAACTGGCGGGCGAGGCAGTGGAGGACGGCGGCGTGGCGCGTGTAGGTCTCGGCCAGGGCGGAACCATCGCCGCGAGCGATGGCGGTGACCAGTTGGGCGTCGCTTCGGGCGCCTTCGTCAGTCATTGGATCGCCCGACTCCTGGGACGAACAGCAGACCGGGGATCATTCGGCCTGGTTCGGGCCGGGTTCGATCAGGTCGCAGAGGCCGAGCAGCGTGAAAACCCGGACCGCGAGTTTCGACGGCGAGCGCAGCGTGAGGGTTCGCCCGTAACCATCGAGAAGCCACGAGGCGCGTGCGAGAGCACGCACGGTACCGGTGTCGATGAACTCGGTCTGGGCGAGGTCGACGATCACCGGTCCGTCGGACTCAGCGATGACGCGGACGAGGACGTCGATGACGACGGGAAGGGTGAACAGATCAGCCTCGCCGCAGAGGGTGACGACCGCGGCCGTGTCGTCGTCTGTCACCGACGCGACCAATGCGTCGGCGCTCACGGTGGTTTGCGCGACCTCGGAGAGCGTCATCGGATGCCTTCCCTGGATTCAAACGCGAGCGCTGTGTGCGCTACCAGGGTCCGGAGCAACGCCTCCCGGGCGGTGCCGCGTGAGCGGCAGAGCCCAACACGGTTCGGGAAAACTCCCGTGCCGCTGCGTACGGTACCACTGCTCCGATCGCGCCGGTGCGCCACGCATCACTGCGGGCCGGCCGGTGTACTCTCGCCTTGACACGACAAGAGCCCTGACGTGTCACGCCGGGAGAACCGGTTCAGGGAGCGGTGCTCCAGACCTTGGTAGCGCGACATTCGTCGACAGGCCAGGAGCAGCGATGACGCTCACCGAATCTCCCGACTGTACGGGACCCGTCGCCGCGTCGGCCGTGACTGGCGCCGGACCGTGAGAGACGGCTCGCGCCGCCTGGCCATCCTCGACCAGCTGCAGGCCGCGGGCGGTGACCTGGACACCAAGCGCCTGTGCGACGTCACCGTCGAAATCACCGGCGCCTCTGGTGCCGGCATCATGCTCATGTCCGGCGATACGCAGCGCGGCTCGATCTGCTCGACCGACGATGTGAGCGCCCTTATCGAGCGCCTGCAATACGACCTCGGCGAAGGTCCTTGCGTTGACGCGTGCCGCCTGGACCGACCGGTGGCGGAGCCCGATCTCGCAGCCCCTGGCTCGATTCGTTGGATGGCCTTCACACCCCCTGCCGTCGCCGCCGGCGCCCGCGCCGTTTTCGGCTTCCCGCTGCAAGTTGGTGCGGTACGCCTGGGCGCCCTCAACCTCTACTGCGACGAGCCGCGCTCTCTAACGAACGGCCAGCACGCCGACGCACTCCTGATGGCGGCGATCGCGGGGCAGGCGGTTCTCGTCATGCAGGCCGGCGCCCCCGACGGGCAGGTGGCATCCGAGCTCGAGGCACGCGCCGACTTCCAGTACGTCGTCCATCAGGCCTCCGGGATGGTCGCCGCCCAGCTCGACGTCTCCGTGACGACAGCGCTGGTCCGGCTGCGGGCCTACGCCTTCGGGAACGACCGCGCCCTCGTCGAGGTCGCGCGCGAGGTCGTGGCGAAGCAGCTGCGGTTCGACACGCGTAGTGGAGAGGATGACCCCGCGCCATGACCAGCCACGCCGCACCGACGGGTCGACCCGTCGGCCGTCGTACTATTAGCAGAACGCACGGCTTCGTCGTGTCCAAGCGGGGATCCGTGAGCCCATGCTGATTGGAGATCCGATGCCGAGAGAAGCGCTTCTTGCCAGGACGCTGGTCGAGCTGGCCGACACCCTCGTCGACGACTTCGACGTGGTGGAGCTCCTCACCCTGCTCTCCGACCGTTGCGTCGAGGTTCTCGATGCCGACACCGCGGGTCTGATGCTTGCCGCACCGCAGGGCGACCTGCGGGTCATGGCCTCCTCGAGTGAAGCGATGCGAGTCCTCGAGTTGTTCGAGATCCAATCCCAGGAAGGCCCGTGTCTCGACGCCTATCGCACGGGCGAGCGGATCGTGAACCAGGACCTGCAGGCGGTCAACGGCCGGTGGCCTCGCTTCGCAGCCGAAGCCCTCGACGCTGGCTTCCACTCGGTCCACGCGCTTCCCATGCGCCTCCGCGGATCAGTTATCGGCGCTCTGAACCTGTTCCGCAGCGACGCCGGCGAAATGACCGACGCAGACGTGCACGTCGCGCAAGCGTTCGCCGACGTCGCCACCATCGCGATACTTCAACACCGCGCCGCCCAAGAAGCGCAGACGATCAACGAGCAGCTCAACCGGGCCCTGAACAGCCGCATCATCATCGAACAGGCCAAGGGCATGGTCTCGGAACGGCTCGACGTCGACATGGAGCAGGCGTTCACCACCCTGCGTTCCCATGCGCGAAACAACAACCTCCGACTGGCGGACCTGGCGGAAGCCGTCATCGCCGGGACGGTGCCGGCTTCATCACTCGTTGCCCCAGCGCCGGAAGAGGCGACCGACACCTAGCCCGTTACGCCGAGAGCAGGATGCGGCGATCGAGCAGGGTGTTGAGTTCGGCAAAAAGCCGCCCGTTGGCCTCAGAGCGCCACTGCGCGCCCCGCACGATGCGGTTGGCCCATGCCGGGTTCGCCTCGATCAACGGCTGTACCGCGTCGTCGAGCCACGCCTTGCCATGCATTGGGTCGGTGACTGCGTGTTCCTCGTAGAACGGGAACGCGTCGGCGGGCGCACCGAGCCGTTCGAGAGCGCGCAGGACACGTCGGCACCGCGGCCCCGCTTGCAACTCGAGCAGGCCCAGCGCGCCGATCATCTCGGGCTGTAGCCAGCGGTTGGTCGCAAGCAGACCGTTCAGACCCGTTCGATACAGCGCGCTGAGCGGTAGCTCCGACCGGGCGATCACCGGCATGTCGATCGCGGCAACGAGGCGTTCGTGCATGGACGTGTGGACCGCGGTCGGGTCCCCTTGACCCATCTCGTCCCAATAGTTGGCACCGAAAACCACCTTGGCGGGGCCTCGGATGCCGACCTGGCATAACGCCACCATGTCATCGAACCCGCCATCGGGACCGCCCTCGATCGCGAGAAATGCGACGAGCTGTTCCCAGTCGGCCGACGTGGCCAGCCAGTCGTAGATGCCGTCGTCGGATCGCCGGGCGATTCGTCGCATTGCCTCGCCGACGTCGACGGGCGCGGGGCCGAAGCTGGAGACCCAGCCGTCGAGGGTCGCGACGAACCGCTCTTCCAGGCGCCACTTCAATGCGGCCAGGGCGGGATGGTTCTGCAGCCGTTCCGCGCCGTGAAGGGACTCGATGGGCGCGATCCATAGGTCGTAGATCTCGTGCAAGGCGCTCATCGCGTCCAGGTCGTCAACAGGCCGCGCGTCGGCGAGCGACTCGAGGTTGCCGGTCTTTAGGCCGGCGAGAAGGCATCGGGTGAGGCTGGGGCCGTTGGTTTCCACCGTGCCGGCGCTTTACCCAAGAACTCGGAGTCGCACTCGGGTTTTCAGCGGCACCATGCCTGCGGTCTTTCGCCGGAGGAGAGAAGCGCGACGGGCGCGCCGGCGGGACATGAGATGGAACACGACGAGATGGACC
This sequence comes from Actinomycetota bacterium, assembly GCA_013816725.1. Classification (GTDB taxonomy): domain Bacteria; phylum Actinomycetota; class Acidimicrobiia; order Acidimicrobiales; family JACDEA01; genus JACDEA01. The sequence goes on along the minus strand of JACDEA010000004.1, from coordinate 12,104 downwards.
GGCCATAGGGTCCGCCAATAGACGAGACCAAGGAGCCCCTTGGGTCGCAGCGCTCCGACCTGTTGGACCTCTGGTGGATTGGAGTCGGTGATGCGGTAGCCGAGCCATGCTTCGCCGCAGAACCATTCCATGGTGCCGAGCACGAGGGTGTCGGTGTCCTTTTGCTCGACACGCCACCAGTCCACGCGGGCACCTGGCGCCACCTCAGGTGCCCGCCGCAGCTTCAGGCGTTCGCCGAATGGACGACCGGCCCAGATTCGGAGGCGCCACGCCCACGGCAGGCCGTACCACCTGATGTCACCGCCGCAGCGTCCGAGGTCGTCTCTCGCGCCATGGGCGTCGGCGGCGTCCAACCGAGCGTGGGAGCGCATGGCGTAAACACCGTCGCGCAAACCTGTCTGGAAGCTCATCAGCGCCGGCGGCACCCGCGCTGCCTGGTCGTCGAGGGCGGCGCGTATCGCGTCGGCTACTCCGACGCAGTTGATGTCGAAGGCCGTGGCAGCTGCCTCGGGGTTCTTGACGACGACCTCGGTGGTCAAGCCCGCGATGAGCGAATGACTGATCCGACGGTCGACGGGGGTGACCAGGTCCACCCAACGGGCCGACAGTCCGGGCGTCAGCATCGGCACGTCGAAAATTTTTCGGGTGTGCAGCCCGCGTACGGCGGCGTACGAGGCGATCATGGCGCGGTAGGTCGTCGCCTCCGCGCCGCCGATCTCGTAGATACCGACCGGCACGCGAGACGCCTGTTCCAGATAGCCTAGCAAATCAGCCTCGGCGATCGGCTGGATGCGGGTCGTGATCCACCGGGGACACACCATGACCGGCAACCGTTCGGTCAAGTAGCGCAACATTTCGAACGAGATGCTGCCGGCGCCGATGATCACGCCCGCTCGAAGTTCGACGACGTCGACCCCGGTCGATCTGAGCGTGTCGCCGACTTCATGGCGACTACGCAGGTGTTCGGACAGATCGCCGTGGCCGAGGCCGCCCAAATATACGACTCGCCGTACGTTGGCCTGAGCAGCAGCCCGGGCGAAGGATGCTGCTAGGGCACGGTCGCGCGCGGCGAAATCGCCGGGCACCGCCATGCTGTGCACCAAGTAGTACGCGGTGTCGACACCCGCCAACGCGCGCACCGTGGCTGCCGTATCGGCCACATCGGCATGGCGACGCTCCGCAGCCGACGGGAGCCGGTCGATCTGTCGCCCCAGGGCCACTACCGAATGCCCCCGGTCGGCGAGATAGGTGACCAGCCGCCCGCCGACATACCCGCTGGCCCCTACCACTGCCAAGGTTCTCATCAGTCCTTCTCCGGTTCCGGGGTCGAGGCAGGATGTTCTTCGGCCCAACGACACGCGTTGCGTGCACGGTATCGAGTCGTCCCGAACCAATAGCCCGGGTGTTGACAGTGCTCGCAAGACGCCCGGGTTCCATGAAAACGCCCGTCGTGCGGCACGCTGTCGAGATGCGAGCGACCCCGTTGTTAATCGGTGGATTCGGTGTGCCATCGTTCGTGTTGGCGCCACTCGCACGCGATCTCGCCGGCATCGTTGTGCGGACCCACCTGACGGTGGGTTGCGGTGAGGTTGAAGCGGGCAAGGTTCTCGATGCGGTCGATCGGGTCGACGGACCGGTTGTACTCGTCGGACACAGTCGAGGAGGCCAACTAGCGCGAGTGGTCGCCGCCCGGCGGGCGGATCGCGTCGAACGACTGGTCACCGTTGGTACGCCGCGCCGCCTCGGCCCTCCGAATCACCGGGGAGTCTCGCTTGTCGCGTCGATGCTGCGTCGCGTGCCGAGCCGGATCGCATTGAACTGTGCGACCGCCGAGTGCTGCGCGGACTTTCGCGTCGACCTAGGCCGTGCGGTCGAAGTGCCATGGACCGCGATCTGGTCGCGGCGCGACCGCATCGTCAGGGACGGCGAAGCGCGTCACGAGGATGCGACAGAACTCGTCGAAGTCGACGCGACCCACCTTGGCCTGGTGACCTCGGCCCGCGGGCGAGCCGCGATCAAGAACGCGATCAAGAACGCCCCTTAGGTTCGACCGGCGCCACCTTGCTGTTGATCGGTTCGTCGGACCAGAAGTGAGGTCACAGAGCCGCGTCCATACGCGCCTGCACAAGAGCAACGGCGCGCTCGGGGTCGACGGCGCGATGAGTCTCGACCCGCAGGGTGGGCCACTCGTCGTCGACCAGTGTGCTCACGCGGGCGACTTGGCGAGGGCCGGCCAGTTGGAGCAGACACGCACCTCCCGGCGCTAAGTGATGGCGAATGACGTCGAGGCAACTCCTGACCAACACCAGTCCGTCCTCGCCACCGTCAATCGCGGTGATGGGATCCTCGGGAAAGCGATCGACGTCCCGGGCCGGTAGATACGGAGGGTCGGCGATGATCAGCCCGAACGTCTCCGCTGCGCTCAGGGCCCCGTCGACTGGAGCGCACCTGATCTCGGTGCGGCCGGCAA
>JACDEA010000004.1:0-9624 GCA_013816725.1 Actinomycetota bacterium | reverse complement strand
CGTCGCGCTCAACCTGCACGAGAGCGCGGCCGGACAAGACGGCAGCGAGGATCCCGATCTGGCCCGCCCCGGCGTACAACTCGAGGATGGGACCCGGCGGTAGGTCAGGCGAAAGCTCTGCTGCCCACTCGCTCTGCATGACCGTCCAGGTTCTTGGGCGCAGGACCCGCTCGTCGAACGCCACGAAGAGGGGTCCGAACGCAAACCGCTGCTCCCCCTTGCTTTGCATCGGCAGCGATGTACCCAAAGGCATGCCGTAGTACCTAAGAGTGCTGGCGCGGGATACCATAGGGGGGTATACTGCGATGAAGTGACAAGGGGAATGGTGGTGACAAAGAGGATGGGAAGCATGCCCGGCTACACCGACAACAAGGACGCCATCCAAAACCGGTTGCGCCGCATCGAGGGTCAGGTCCGAGGGCTCCAGCGCATGATCGACGACGATACGTATTGCATCGACGTCCTGACCCAGGTGTCCGCCGCGACCAAGGCGTTGCAGGCCGTCGCCCTCACCCTTCTCGATGATCACCTGGGTCATTGCGTCGCCGATGCGGTGGCCGCGGGCGGCGCCGACGCCGAGGCCAAGGTCGCCGAGGCGTCAGCCGCGATCGCCCGCCTGGTGAAGTCGTGATCCTCGCCTTCGTCTCGGGCCACGCCGTGGGCGAAAGCCTCAAGATGGGTTTCTTCATGTTCTGGGAGACTTTCTGGGCCCTCGTTCTGGGCTTCGGGCTCTCGGGCGCGGTGCAGGCTTTCGTGTCCCACGAACAGATGGATCGGGCCATGGGCGACCACGGTCCAAAGGCCGTCCTGCGGGCGAGCACCTTCGGGATGGTCTCGTCGTCGTGCTCCTACGCGGCGACGGCCATGGCCAAATCGCTGTTCCAGAAGGGCGCCGATTTCATCACTGCGATGATCTTCATGTTCGCCAGCACCAACCTCGTCATCGAGCTGGGTGTCGTGCTGTTACTTCTGTTGGGCTGGCAGTTCGCGGCGGCCGAGTTCATCGGCGGTCCGATCATGATCATTTTGTTGGCCCTCTTCGGCGGCTACTTCCTGCACCGTCGCGTCACCGAGCCGGCTCGCCAGCGGTTGCAGGCCGGGATCGTCGGTGGTCACGACCACATGGCCATGGTCGGTGTCAGCGAGGAGCGCCAGCACGAGCTCGAGGCCGAGCCGTGGCGCGCCAAGCTCACGTCGAAGGGGGCGTGGGCCGACGCGGCGAGCTACACGATGGCCGACATCACGATGCTGCGGAAGGAACTGGTAATCGGCTACGTCGTCGCCGGCTTCCTCGCCGTCCTCGTGCCGATGAACGCGTGGAATGACGTGTTCTTCCGGGGCCACGGGTTCTGGACGATCCTCGAGAATGTTGTCGTCGGACCGATGATCGCCTTCGCGAGCTTCGTCTGTTCGATCGGCAACGTGCCGTTGGCGGCCGCCCTCTGGCACGGCGGGATCAGCTTTGGCGGCGTGATCGCGTTCATCTTCGCCGACCTCATCACGTTCCCCCTTTTCCTGATCTATCGGAAGTACTACGGGACCGGCCTCGCTGTTCGGCTGCTGCTGGTGTTCTGGGCGGTCATGGCCGCGGCCGGCCTGGCGGTGGAGGGCATCTTCGCTGCCTTCGGCGCCATTCCCGGGCGTGCGCACGGCGATGTCGTCCACAGCCGTTTCGAGTGGAACTACACGACGTTCCTTAACATCGCGTTCTTCGCAGTGTTCGTCCTTCTCTACTGGCTGTATCGCAACCGGGACCGGCTGGGTGGCGGCCAGGGCTATGCCATCGATCCGATTTGCGGCATGCAGGTTCGCACGGCTGACGCGCCGGCCACTGCGGCGCACGACGGTCAGACCTACTGGTTCTGTTCGGACCGCTGCAGCGAGCGATTCGAGGCAGAGCCGGCTCGCCATGCGCGGTCCCTCTGATGCGGCTTCGCACCCTCCTTCTGGTTGCTCCGATTGTCGCGAGCGCGTGCGCCGGCCAGTCGTCTCCAAGCCGCACCGTCGCGGTCGAGATGCGCGACATCGCGTTTCTGCCATCGCGGATCAGTGTCACCAAAGGCGAGACCGTGAAGTTCCTCTTTCGCAACACGGGTTCGACGGACCACGAGGCGTTCATCGGCGACGCCGCTGCGCAGGAAGTGCACGAGAGCGACATGGGCAACGCTGATGGCGGGATGCACCACGCTATGAAGGGGGCCGTCACAGTGGGCCCAGGCAAGACGCGGAGTCTCACGCACCGCTTCGCGAAAGCGGGTCGGCTTCTGGTGGGTTGCCACGAACCGGGGCACTACAACCGAGGAATGAAGCTCACCGTCACGGTGACGTAGACCGTGAACAGCGACGGCCATCGCCTCGACGGGGCGCGGTGATCATCACCGCCTACGGCGTTTGCGCCCTCACTTTCATGATGGCTATGTACGCGTTGGAGCAGCGCGGCCGGCCGTTCGTGGCTGCGTTCGCCGTCGGCTGCCTGTTGTCGAGCGCATACGGATTCGCGTCCGGAGCCTGGCCCTTCGGCGTGGTGGAACTGGTCTGGTCGGCCATCGCCATCCAGCGCTTTCGGACGGCGCCGAGACACTGAGTCGTCTCGGCGCCGGACGCGTCAGAATGAGCAACGACCAACCGTGGAGGATCTCGATGGCCTTTCAGCCCTATCTCTTCTTCAGTGGCAACTGCCGCGAGGCTTTCACTCGTTACCAGGAGATCTTCGGTGGTGAGCTGTTCATGATGAAGATGTCCGACGCGCCGGGGCACGAGACGCCCCCTGGCGCCAACCCGGATCTGATCATTCACGCCGCGTTGACCGTCGACGGCGGCCTACTGATGGCGTCCGACGACCCAACCGGCGACGGTGGGCCGAAGACGGGAATCATGGTCAGCTTCAATAGCCCCGACGCCGGCGAGATCAAGCGGGTCTTCGATGCGCTCGCCGAAGACGGCGAGGTGACCCAACCCCTCTTGGAGACGTTCTTCTCCCCGGCCTTCGGCATGTGCGTCGATCGCTTCGGCACGCCATGGATGTTCAGTGCCGATCAAGCTGCGCCGGCCTGACGCTCCGAGCGGCTTAGATCGAATTTTTGAGAGGAGAGAGAGAACATGAAGCGGTTGGATTCCAGCAACGGCGAGGCGGCGTCGGAGCGGATTGACGCGAGGATCGCCGAGCTGGCGGACTGGCGGGGGGACACGTTGAGCAGGATGCGCAAGCTGATCAAGCAGGCGGACCCCGACGTCGTCGAGGAAGTGAAGTGGGTGAAGCCGACGAACCCGGGCGTGCCCACGTGGGAGCACGACGGAATCATCTGCACCGGCGAAACGTACAAGTCCGTCGTGAAGCTCACGTTCGCCAAAGGCGCTTCGTTGAAGGACCCGGCCCAGCTCTTCAACTCGAGCCTCGAGGGCAACACCAGGCGGGCGATCGACATCCACGAGGGGGACAAGGTCGACGCTGTCGCGTTCAAGGCGCTCATCCGCGCCGCCGTCGCGCTCAACACAGCCGGCCGCAAGGCCGAGCCAAGGCGAGCGAAGTAGCGGGTCAGGACCTGCGCGACCTCGCGTAACGGTTCACGTCTGGGGCTCGGTGACGATCCGGCTGTGGATCTCCAGGGCCAATGCGTGGACCGCCCGCGTGAGTTCGGTGTTGGTCTTTAGCTCTTGTTCTTGCTCGGAGAAGTCGTGGTCGGCTTTCGCCTGCTGGAACGCGGATTGGCGGTTCTGGCCGATCATGACGAATGTCGACAGGAAGATGGCCTCGAGGGACACGATCAGTGTGAGCTTCGGCCAAGGATTGGCCTCGACGAAGACCATCCATATCGCGAACGCGAGGGCGTGGATGTAAACGAACGGCATTGAACCGGCGAATGAGGTGATGGCGTCGGCGATCCGGAGTTGCGCGTCGGCGGCACGACGATCTTCGTGGGCGATGACGACTGGGTGGTGCGGACGGGGCTGATCTGTCTCGGTCACGCTGTCTCCTCGGGTAATGGCTTCGCGCCAGTGAAGCCTGGACTACGGAACGCTCCAGCGCTGCGTCGTCTCGCTATCATAAACTGATAGCATAAATAGATGGCGTCCCGGACAACGTTCACCTTGGATGAGGACATGGCCGAGCAAGCGCGCAAGCTCGGAGTCAACATCTCAGCCGCGGCCCGCCAGGGTGTCGCCGATGCCGTCCGCACCGCGCTGTTGCAATCCGACCGACGGGCCTACCAGTCGCACCCCGAGCGCGTCGACCAGTTCTGGACCGAAGTCGAAGTGTGGGTTGACCGATGACACGAGGGGAGGTCTGGCTCGCGCGCGTGGGCCGCAAGACGCGACCGGTAGTGGTCTTGACGCGATCCGAGGTGATCGATGTTCGTGCGTTGGTGACGGTCGCCGAAGTCACCACCTCGATTCGGGGCCTCGCCGCCGAGGTCAACGTCGATAGTGCCGTCGGGCTTGACCGGCCCTCTGTTGTCAATTGCGACGGCATCCACACTGTTGCTCAGACCGTGCTGACAGGCCCGATCGGCGAGGTCAGTGAGACGACGATGCGCGCGGTGTGCTCGGCGATCAACTACGCGCTCGGCTGCTGAGTGCGTCAGCCTGCGCGGGTCCATGAGGCGAGGCGCTACGCCGAGGTGAGCGGCCCGGCTACCGTCACGGCCGCACCTCGAAGATCCGGTTGAACGGCGTCTCCGTCACCCGCCCAGTCTGTCGCTGGACAGCCCGCCTATACCGAACTGTCAGACAAATCGGGTTGGTGGCCGCCTCGACCGCTCGCGAACCGGATGGGCGAGATGATGCGCCGGTAGATCGGCCGCAGCAACCACGCCGGGAGATGGCGATGACGCTCTTCCTCCCAGACCCGCGCCCGCGCGTGAGGCCAAACGAGTCGCAGGCCGAAGTCGATCAACGGCGACGGGTGATACCGCGCCGCCGGCTCACTGGTGTGCAGCTCGATGCGGCAGAGGTGCTTGGTGCTGATGAACCCGTACTGGCTCGGGCTGACCAAGCGGACCGGCGCGCCGTGGTCACCGTCGAGCGCGCAGCTGTTCAGGCGGTCGGCGATGACGACGTCGTCGCCCAGTGCGTCCTCGAGCAAGACCACCGAACGGTAGCCGTCGAGACCGACGAAGCCGATGTGAGAGATCGACGCGCCGGGCCGGACGCGCGGCTCGATGATCGTCCGATAGAAGTCGGAGAAGGCGACACCTTCCCACCGCAGGTTTTCGGCGGACCACCCTGCGACGCAATGAAAGTCCGCGGCGATCTCCCGACGGGGGAGCCGAGCGAGATCGGCCACCGGGACGGCGACGGGTTCGGCACCCGCTCCGGCGATGGCGATCGCGGGATTGGCGGGCACCGCGGGCGGCGGCCGGTGGAAATGCGTGCCGAAACGCGGGAAGCCGGCGATCACCCTCTGCCCCGGCGGCAGCGTCATGTCGCGACGACCTCGGCGCGCAGGGCCCGCTCGAACTCGGCCAGCATGGCCGGGTAGACGAGCAGGTGGCGGAACGGCTTGATCGCCGCCATGTAGACGTTCCCCAGGCGGCCATTCGTCTTCACATAGATGGCCAGCTGAGCGCGGGGGCCTGCGTTGCCGTCGATGCGGCCGACATGGATGACGCCGTGCATCGTGGCGTTCGCCGCCTCCGCCGCCCACTCGTCGTCAGTCACATACAGCGGCGTGAACGGAACGTTCGCGAAGTGCGGGCCCGTCGGGCCGTCGCGCAGATCGGCGGGCAGGCGGTCACGGAGACTCAGCACGCGCGAGCCGAGACCCGCGTCGGGGCGGTCCAAACCGAGGAGCGCACCGAGCTTCCACCGGATCGCGAACAACGTGCGGACAACGGGAGCGGAGCTTCGCGACGGGTCGAGAGCGGCAAGCAGCGCGATACCGCGGCCGAAGGCGTCGGGGCGGTCCGGAAGCGGCACCTCCCACACGTCCTCAAGGCGGAAGTCGTAGGTGACTTCGCGGATTCGCCACGGCCGCGACGTGTGCTCGGTGTTTGCGACTCTCACGAGTACCGACTATAAGTCGGTGACCGACTGTCGGTCAACTTGGTACCGTCACGTCGTGTCGGTGAAGCCGTTGCGGACCCGCCAGGCCGAGGCGACTCGGGGGTTGCTGATCGACGTGGCCCGTGAACACTTCACCCGGAACGGGTACGCGGCGACGTCGATCGACGACATCATCAGGCAGGCCGGCGTTGCCCGCGGGGCGCTGTACCACCACTTCCCCGGCAAAGAGGCACTCTTCCGGGCGGTCTACGAGACGGTCGAGGGTGAGGTGGTGGCCCGCGTGATGGAGGCCGCGGTGGCCAAGGCGTCGCCGTGGGAGTCCGTGCGGGCCGGGCTCTCAGCGTTTCTCGACGCCTGTCTCCAGCCCGACTTTCGCCGCATCGTCGTCCTCGACAGCGTGTCGGTGCTGCAATCGGACGTGTTGGAGGTCGGCGTCGACCCGCATGAGCTGCCGATGCTGCGGACCGTTCTCACGCCCCTGCTGGGGACAACCAGCTTCGGGGGCATCGCTATCGAAGGGCTCACCTATGTCGCCCTTGGTGGCCTGTACGGCGCGTCCCTCTACATCGCCCGCGCCGCCGACCCGCGTGTGGCCCGAGCCGAGGTCGACGTCGTGCTCGACACACTCATCAGCGGTCTGCTCCGCGGCGCCGGGGGCTAACGCCTGTCCCGGATGGCTGGTCGCGCGCTACCGTCCGCCGCATGCGCGAAGCAGTGATCGTCTCCTACGCCCGTACCGGCCTGGCCAAGTCGCACCGCGGCGGGTTCAACAACACGCCGACGATGTCGCTGGCGGCCCACGCCATTAAGAACGCGGTGGCCAAGGCCGGCGTCGACCCCGAAGCTGTCGAGGACCTCTATCTCGGCAACGGCGCTCACGGCGCCGGGAACCTGGGCCGTCTCGCCGGCCTGCTCGCCGGGCTACCGGTCACGACGGGCGGCGCGACCATCCAGCGCCACTGTTCCTCCGGCCTGAACGCGGTGGCGCTCGCCGCCAACGCGATTAAGCAGGACGGTGTCGACGTTGCCGTCGGCGCCGGCGTGGAGTCGATCTCGCAGCCCGGCGGCGCCATCGGTGGTCTCGATCCGCAGCTCGTCGAGGAGTACCCGGCGATCTTCATGGCCATGATCGACACCGCCGACATCGTCGCCCAGCGCTACGGCGTCAGCCGCGAGAGCCAGGACGAGTACTCGCTCCAGTCACAGCAGCGCACCGCGGCCGCGCAAGCAGCAGGCAAGTTCGAGGACGAGATCGTGCCGATGAAGACCACGATGAAACTCGTCAACAAGGAGACGAAGGAGGAGTCCTTCGTCGACTACGTCGTCGATCGCGACGAGTGCAACCGCCCGGAGACCACGCTCGAGGGTCTGGCCAAGCTGGCGCCGGTCAAGGGCGAAGGCAACTTCATCACCGCCGGCAACGCCAGCCAGCTGTCAGACGGCGGCGCCGCGGTCGTCATGATGGAAGCGGCCGAGGCCGAGCGGCGGGGGATCGAGCCGATGGGCGCGTTCAAGGGCTGGGCGGTCGCCGGGTGCGAGCCCGACGAGATGGGCATCGGCCCGGTTTTCGCCGTGCCCCGCCTGCTCGAGCGCCACGGCCTCACGGTCGACGACATCGACCTGTGGGAACTCAACGAGGCCTTCGCCAGTCAGTGCCTGTACTCGCGTGACCGCCTCGGGATCGACCCCGAGAAGTACAACGTCAACGGCGGGTCGATCTCGATCGGCCACCCGTTCGGCATGACCGGCGCGCGGTGCACCGGTCACATTCTCCAGGAAGGCAAGCGCCGCGGCGCCAAGTGGGGCGTAGTGACGATGTGCATCGGCGGCGGCCAGGGCGCCGCCGGCCTGCTCGAGATCTTCTAGGACCGCCGACCGAGGTGCGAGGTCGGCTTAGGAACCGAGGCGGTCGAGGACATTCCGGGTGATCTGCTCGACGTTCGGCTCGCGCTCGGCCAGGCCGTGCGCCCAGTCGGTCGAGCCCGAGGTGATCACAACCCCGCCCGCGGGCGACGTGTACGTGCCGAGCACCGCGTGGCCGTGTTCGACGCGCTCGATCGCGGCGGGATCGCGGGTCCCGAAGAGGCGACCGGCGATGAACTCGTTCTCGGCCGGCTCGTGCGGCTTGGGTGGTCGCGCTGACGTCGTGCGCGTGAAGTGGGCCGCCGGCGCGGTGGCGAGGATGACGAAGTTGTCCGGGGTTCCGTCCTCGCCGGTGGGGTACGGGAGCCCGTCGCGATACGTGAACGCGCAGCCGTCGCACTCGTAGCCGACGACGGTCGCCGCCGCGCCGAGCACGTCGCCGTAGTCGAGGTCGGTACCGTCGAACAGCCAGTGGTCGGCCCGGTGGATCGTGTAGCCGCCCAGACCGTTGGTGACGCGCTTGCCGATGCGGTGGTAGCCGCCGCGGGCGAAGCTCACGCCGGTCATCAGGTTCTCGGGCCGACCAATGAGGTGGTCGCTCCACATGCTCGTCAGCTCACCGAGGCGATCGGTTTCGTACACGGGGTCGTCCTTGAAGCGGCCCTTGTAGCCCACCATCGACGCCGCGGGACCTTGGGGGGTGTGGTCCTCCATCCGCACCTGCCAGAACGACGTGTTGCCCGAGAAGAAGGCCACGTTGCCGCCCCCGGCGATGAAACCTTCCACGGTGTCGCGCATCGGGCCGGACCAGTACTCGTCGTGGCCGACCGAGAGCATCAGCGAATAGCCGCCCGGCCGGAGCAGGCCCGGGTGATCTTCGAGATCGGCGTTGGTGGCGACGTCCAGGTCGTACCCCTCGCGTTCGCACCACTGCACGAATGGCAGCTCCCAATCAGGCCAACCGGCCGAGCCGGCGTAGGGCGAGAGGTGGTTGAGGCGGAGGTAGCCGACGTGCGAGGCCATCTGCGGGTCCGGCGGGTTCGTGGTGGTGACCCGGCGCCCGGCGCCCGGCGGCTTGTACAGGTACCCCGGTGACATCGGCCGCTGGAGCGAGACGGTGGTCCCACCGGTGTAGAGGTTGGTGCCGCCGAGGTCGTTGTACGCGTGCCAGGTGTTGGTGGCCAGCACGAGCAGCCGCGGCGCGCTCGGCGCTCCGACCTTCGGCCGCACGACGAAGAACGCGTAGTCGCGCCGGGTCTTGCCGCCGACGTCGATCTCGAGAGTGACCTCGTAGTAGCCCGACCGCCAGTCGTCGCCGATGTCGATCGTCATCGCCGCCGGCCAGTCGCAGCCTTCGGCCGACGCGTTGTTCGGCGTCGGGTGGTCGCCGGCGGCAACCGCATCGTCGCTGAAGACCACGGTGCGCACGAGGCCGACCCGAGCGATCTCGACCCTGACCGGACGATCTCCGCTGGACGAAAGGTGCAGCTCGACGCGCCCGCCAGGCTCGGCCGACTGCGGCCAGCAATATCCCGTGACTGTTTCGCGCGCCATCGGGTGACCCTAGGAGCATCAGCGCCGCCGTCGCACCGCCAACTGCCGACGGAGCGCTACGCCCATCGCGAGCGCGCCGGCGGCCAGCCATTTCGGCATCGGCGTACCCCCGGAAACGGCCAGTGTCCCGCCGGCCGCGCGCGCCGCGGCGGTCGGGGCCGTCGCCGCCGCCGATCGGGCCAGGGCGGTGGTGTTGCGGAGTAC
>JACDEA010000261.1 GCA_013816725.1 Actinomycetota bacterium | reverse complement strand
AGGACGAACTGCGCGACCGGGGGTGGTTGGACGGTGACGGTGCGCTGACGTCGGATGGTCGGGCCCACCGCCAGGGGATCGAGGACCGCACCGACGCCTTGGCGGTCGGGCCACTCGCCGCCGTCGGGGACGACGGGGCCGCCCGCTTACGCGACATCGTGCGCCCGTGGAGTCGCGCGCTCGTCGAGAGCGGCGAGTTCGGCTTCCGACCGCCGAAGGCGTGATCGTCGCGCTGGCTCGCTAGGGGCTGTCCAGTCCGGCCACGCCGGCCTCGCGCTCGACGCCGGTGCTATTGAGGAAGAAGGCGACCAAGTGGTAATAGCCGACGACCGCGACCACCTCGATGAGGCTCTTCTCGTCGGGATACGCGTTCTTCAGCTCGCTCCATGTGTCGCCGGTGATGGTGCTGCCGACGTGCAGCTCGTCGGCGGCGCGCAGTAGCGCGGCGTCAACGGCCGTCCACCCGTCGGCGTCGGGCCCGGCCTTGATACGGGCCAGCTCCACGTCGGTCAGCCCGACCGCCCGACCGATCGCCACGTGTTGGCCCCACTCGTACTCCGACTGCGTGTTCCAGCCGGTGCGCAGGATGAGCAGCTCGCGCTCACGGGCGCCCACCTCGCCCCGTACGAGCAGCTGCGTGCCGAGGGCGAGGAACCGCTTCAGCACCCATGGGTGATGCGCCATCGTCCGGAAGATGTTGAGCACCTCGCCGTCGGGCGAGGCCAACGTTTTTGTGACGAGCTCCCTGGTGTCGTCATCGAGATCGGCAGGGTCGAGAGGCGGGATTCGCGGGGCCATGTGCGCCGTTCTACATCACGGCGAACAGTTGCCACTCGTTTTCGACGCCCTTCAAGGCGTGCTGGCCGCGATCCTCGAACCGGAGCCCGGAGCCGGCCGTGAGATCGGTCACGGTCCTCGACACGAGGATCTCTCCGGGCTGCGCCGCGCTCATTACTCGCGCTCCGATGTGCACCGCGATCCCGGCGACGTCATCGCCGCGAAGTTCCACTTCGCCCGTGTGGACACCTGACCGAACCGCGAGGTCGAAGCTGGCCGCCGTCTCGGCGATTGCCTGCGCACAGCGCACGGCACGGGCCGGGCCGTCGAACGTGACCAGGAACTCGTCGCCCTTAGTGAAGATCTCGCGGCCCTTGTGGCGCGTGATCTCGTTGCGCACAGCGGCCTCGTACCGATCGAGGAGATCGCCCCACGGGCGATCTCCCATAGCGGTCACGCGCGGCGTCGATCCGACGATGTCCGTGAACAGGACCGTGGCCAGCACGCGATCCGAAACCGGCGCCGGCCGGGTACCGGTGACGAACGCCTCGACCTCCTCCACCACGGGGCCGGTGTCGCCCAGCTGCCAATGGTGGTCCGTTCCCGGCACTTCGACGAGGGTCGCGCCATCGATATGTTCCGCCAGGTAGCGGCCGTGCCCCACGCGCCAAAACGTGTTCTCCGCGCTGTGCACTACCAGCGTCGGCAAATTGATCGTAGGCAGCACCCATCGCAGGTCGACCTGCCACTGAAGTTCCATCAACGAGACGAACGTGCTCGGGCTCGCCTGGTGGCGGCGTGCCCGGCTCCACCACGCCCGAAGTTCGTCCGGGACTAGCACCATCCCTTGAGCTGCGCCGTACGTACCGATGAGATCAGCAGGGCTCCCGAACAAGTCCGGCGGGATCCCCCACTGGTTCTCCTCATCGCGGGCGATGCGCGCCGTGGTGTTGACGAGGACCAGGTGCGACGCTCGCTCCGGGTGCGCCGCTGCGAAGAGCATCGCCGGCCACCCGCCGTCGTGGTGTCCGAACACGACGGCGCGCTCGGAACCGACTGCACGCATGACCGTCGCAACGTCATCGGTCCACTCCTCGAGCGTGGACCCGAAGGCGAACGCCACACGGTCCGACAGGCCGACGCCCCGCTTGTCGAATGAGATCACGCGGGCGAACGATGACAGACGCTTGAGTGCGGAAGCGACAACCGGAAGCTCCCAGCGGGCTTCGAGTGGCATCACCCATCCGTCGAGCATCACGAGATCGATCGGCCCCTCGCCCACTACCTGGTAAGCGATGTACACGCCGTCGGCCGTCTTGACGTACTGCGTCTCCGGTGCGGAACGTTCCACTAGCAGGCCATGATGGCCGAATGCGCGCCGCCGTTCTCCATCAGATCCTTGGTGACCTCGTCACCGAGGACGTAACGCATGTCACTGGAATGAAAAAATGACCCGGCGGCGCTAGAGGCGGGAGGCGACCGAGGCGCAGGCTTCGAGGAGGGCGGGCGCGAACTTGTCGGCCGCGAGCACGCAGGCGGCGTGGTTGGCCGCGCACATGTGCGTCGTGGCGCCGGGGATGGCGTCGGCGAGACGCAGTTGCCGCGCGGTGGGGATGAACCGGTCGCGCGTGGTCACGACGACCGCGGTGGGCACGTCGACGCCGCCGATCCAGCGGTGGGAGCTGAACTGGCCGATGGCGTTGACGCCTTGCAGCATCGTCCACGGGCTCGTGCGCCGGAACTCGGCGAACGCCCACGCCGGCACGTCGAGGTCCTCGAGGCGGGCGTCGGCCGGCGCGTCGATGAGCTGCTTGGCCAGCGCGTCGACGGCGATGTTGCCCGGCCTGCGCAGCGCCATCCCGGCAGCGATGGCCGGCAGCAGCATGAAGAAGAGTCGCTCCTGTGGCTTGCCTCTGAAGTTGCGCGACGTCGCGCACAACACCAGTCCACTGACACGCTCGCGGTAATGGCGCCACAACAACTGCGCCACCGGACCACCCATGGAGTACCCGACAGGGACGAACTTCTCGATCCCGAGTAGATCAGCCACGGCAATAGCGTCGTCGGCGCAGTCGCGCAGCCGGAAGAAGCGGCCGTGGCGAACGCCGCGCCCGTGGCCGCGCATGTCCATCATCACCACGTGATACCGCTCGCTCAGTTCGCGCAACACCGGAAACCAGTTCAAGTACGCGGTGCAGGCGAGACCGTGCAACAAGAAGAGGGTGGGGGCGCCGGGCGGACCTTCGATCTCGGCCACGAACGTCGTGCCCCGGCCGGGCAGCTCGAGGGTGAACCCTTCGGGTAGCTCGGGCGCCGGGGGCAACTGGACGACCCGCTTGATCGCGCCCCGCGTCAACGTCCTTCGGTCCACGGGCTCACCTTAATTGCGGGTGCGATACTGCTTGTTGCATGCGGCGACTCAGCGGACTCGACGCCGGCTTCCTCTACATGGAAACGCCGACGTTGCACATGCACACGTTGAAGATCTCCGTCGTCGATCCCGCCACAGTCCCCGGCGGCTACACCTTCGACAAGGTCAAGCAGGTCCTGGCGTCACGCCTCCACCTTCTCCCGATGTTCCGCCGCCGCACCGCCGAGGTGCCGTTCGGGCTGCACCATCCGCTGTGGGTAGAGGACGGTGCGTTCGACATTGCGAACCATGTGCGTGCCGTCACCGCGGCGTCGCCCGGTGGCGCTCGCGAGCTGGCCGCGGTGTGCTCTGACGTCGCCGGCCGACCCCTCGACCGCAGCCGCCCTCTGTGGGAGTTGTGGGTGGTCGAGGGACTGGAGGACGGCCACATCGGTTTCGTCGCCAAGATCCACCACTGCGTGGCCGACGGGGTCGCCGCCGCCGAGATGTTGGCCGGCATCATGCTGACCGACCCCGACGCAACGGCCGACGGCGTGCGGCCGTCCACCGCGGTGTGGCGTCCCGAGCGCGTCCCGCCCCGGTCGGTGCTCGTCCTCGACGCGCTACGCGAGCGCCTGTTCGGCCTGCTCAATGTGCCGGGCCTGCTGAGGCGAACGGTCCGCGGGCTCCGGGCCGCCGCCCGCCGCCGCAAGAGCGCCGCCGTCAGTCCCCCGGCGCCGTTCGACGCGCCCAACACGCGGTTCAACGGCGCCCTCACGCCCCGGCGCTTGTTCGTAATGACGACAATGGCGCTCGACGACGTCAAGAACGTGAAGTTGGCGTTGGGCGTAACCGTCAACGACGTCGTGCTCGCCGTCACCGCCGGCGCCCTTCGACGCTACCTGGACCGCCACGGGGAACTCCCCGACAAACCGCTGGTCGCCGGCGTGCCGGTCTCGACGCGCCAAGGCGCGACCGGCGACGACGAGATCAGAGCCAACAGCGTGTCGAACATGTTCAC
>JACDEA010000260.1:1186-4149 GCA_013816725.1 Actinomycetota bacterium | reverse complement strand
GCGCGCAGGAACGATGTGCGTCGGCCCGCCCACCGCCACGCCGCCCAACCGGCCAACTCGACGAGGTCGGCCGCGGGTCCCGCTCCGGTGACCTTCGCAATCGGCTGCAACGTGGCCCCGGTCGCCGGCTCGACGTCGAGCGCGGTCACCCAGCCCCGGACCCTGCGGCCGTGCAGGGGCACGCGCACGATGGCGCCGAGAGTGATCGCGCCGGCCAGCGCATCAGGAACGAGGTAGTCGAACTCCCGGTCGAGCGCCGGTACGTCGACAGCGACCCGGGCGACCCGCTGGGCGCCCGTCGCTAAAGGCCGAGCGCCCGTTTGAAATCGTCCAGCCGGCTCAGCCGCTCCCACGTGAAGTCCTTGTCGGAGCGGCCGAAATGGCCGTACGCCGCGGTGCGCCGGTAGATCGGCCGCCGCAGGTCGAGGTCGCGGAGGATGGCGGCCGGGCGCAGGTCGAACACCGCGTCGATCGCTTCGGAGATCTTGGCCGGGTCGACCGCTTCGGTGCCGAACGTCTCGACCATGATGGACACCGGCCGGGCCACCCCGATGGCGTAGGCGACCTGGATCTCGCACCGACGTGCGGCGCCGGCGGCCACCACATGCTTGGCGACCCAACGGGCGGCGTAGGCCGCCGAGCGGTCGACCTTGGTCGGGTCCTTGCCCGAGAACGCGCCGCCACCGTGGCGGGCGGCGCCGCCATAGGTGTCGACGATGATCTTGCGACCGGTGAGGCCCGTGTCGGCGTGGGGGCCACCCAATTCGAACGTTCCGGTGGGGTTGGCGAGGACTTCGAAGTCGTCGTTGGCGAACTGCGCCGGCAGGAGCGGGTGGATCACGTGTTCCCGCAGATCGGGCTTCAACAGCGTTTCCAGGTCGAGCCCCGGCTGGTGCTGCGTGGAGATAAGGACGGTCTTGAGCCGGACCGGGCGGCCGCCCTCGTACTCGAACGTGACCTGGGTCTTGCCGTCGGGTCGCAGGTATGGCAGGACGCCGGCTTTGCGAACTTCGGAGAGCCGCTGCGCCAACCGGTGCGCCAGCCAGATCGGCAGCGGCATGAGGTCGTCGGTCTCGTCGCAGGCGAAGCCGAACATCATCCCTTGGTCGCCGGCGCCCTGCGCGTTGATGATGTCCTCGCCACTGGTGCCGGCCCGGATCTCGAGCGCGGTGTCGACGCCTTGCGCGATGTTGGGCGACTGCTCGTCGATGCTGATGATGACGCCGCACGTGTGGCCGTCGAAGCCGTACGACTCGCGGTCGTAGCCGATGTCGCACACGACCTGGCGCACGAGCTTGGGAATGTCGACGTAGGCCGACGTCGTGATCTCGCCGGCGACGACGACGAGGCCGGTGGTGAGCAGCGTCTCGCAGGCGACCCGACCGGTGGAATCCTGCTCCAAAATGGCATCGAGAACCGCGTCGGAGATCTGGTCGGCCATCTTGTCGGGGTGGCCTTCGGTGACTGACTCCGAAGTGAATGTGTAGGTGCTCATGCCATGCCTTTCCTGGGTGCCACCACGTCGAGGATGGCGCGGGCGACTTCCCGCTTGTCGGACATCGGGACGTCGACGTCGGTGCCGTCGCGACCGATGAGAAGCACTCGGTTCGTGTCGTGTTCGAAGCCGGCGCCAGGCTCGGCCACGTCGTTGGCCACGACGAGGTCGACCCGCTTGTCTTCGAGCTTGCGCCGGGCGTTGGCCCGCACGTCGTGGGTTTCCGCCGCGAACCCGACGATGACCTGGCCGGCCCGCTTGCGCCGCCCGAGCTCGGCAAGGATGTCGACCGTCGGCTCGAGTACGACCTCCGGGATCCCGTCGGACTTCTTGATCTTGCGGTCGCGGGTCGTGGACGGTTTGAAGTCGGCGACGGCGGCGGCCATCACGACTACGTCGGCTTCTTCGGAGCGGGCGAAGACCGCGTCGGCCATCTCCGCCGCGGTATCGACCCGGATAACGTCGACACCTGCAGTGGTGGCGCGGTCGGTGGTGGTGACCAGGACGACCTTGGCGCCGCGGTGCGCGGCCTCCTCGGCCACAGCGTGTCCCTGTTTGCCCGACGACCGGTTGCCGATGAAGCGCACCGGATCGATCGGCTCGCGCGTACCCCCGGCGGTGACGAGCACGCGCAGCCCGCCGAGGTCGGGCGCCGTGAGCGCGCGCTCGACGGCAGCGATGATGCGATCGGCATCGGCCAGCCGGCCCATGCCGACGTCGCCGCCGGCCAGTCGGCCCGCCTCTGGCTCGACGATGTGGACGCCGCGGCGGCGCAGGACCGACAGGTTGTCCTGCACTGCGGGGTGCTCCCACATCTCGGTGTGCATGGCCGGGCAGATGATCACGGGCGCCCGGGTGGCCAGGAGCGTCGCGGTGAGCAGGTCGTCGGACAGACCGGCGACGTAGGCGGCGATCACCCGTGCCGTTGCCGGCGCGACCACGATCACGTCGGCCTGCTGGCCGAGTCGCGTATGCGGAATCGCATCGGGACCGTCGAACAACGCGACGTGCGCGTCCTCAGAGGCCAACGCCGAAAACGTGAGCGGCCCGACGAACCTGGTCGCCGCAGCGGTGAGTACCGGAGTGACGTGGGCGCCGGCGTCGACCAGCCGCCGGCATACCTCGACGGCCTTGTACGCGGCGATGCCCCCGGCGACGCCGAGTACCACCCGGCGGTCAGCCAACCTGCCCATGTTCCTACTTGACGGTTTCCTCGGCGTCTTCTGAACGCACGTAGGTGATCTTGTTGGCGGCGATCTCCTCGAGGGCGATCGACAGCGGCTTGCGCGATACCGACGTGACCTGAGGCGGCACGATGGCACCGAGGCCCTCACCGAGCTGGTTGTAATACGAGTTGACCTGACGGCCGCGCTTGGCTGCTAGCGCGACGAGCGTGAACTTCGAGTCGACCTTGTCGAGGAGTTCCTCGATAGGCGGATGCATCATGTTGTGGTCGCGCTGCGCCATG
>JACDEA010000260.1:0-1176 GCA_013816725.1 Actinomycetota bacterium | reverse complement strand
CCGGGCTAACGGTGGCTGGCCAGTATACCGGCCACCTCGGCCGTGGCCCTGTCCACGTCGTCGTTGACCACCACGTGGTGCGCAAGCTCCCCGCCGCGTGCTTCCTCGATTTCGGCCACTGCGATTCGTGGCGCGATCTGCTCTGGCGTGTCACCCCGCGCCCACAGGCGTGCCTCTTGCGCCTGGCGCGACGGGAACACCATGAAGATCATGACGGCGTCGGGCACCAGGTCGAGGACCTGCGCCGCGCCCTTTACCTCGATCACAAGGATGACGTCGGTGGGCGAATCGGGGTCCGGCATCGGCGTGCCGTAGAGGTGGCCGACGTACTCGGCCCACTCGAGGAAGGCCCCGCGGTCAACGGCAGCGAGAAACTCTTCGCGGGTGACGAAGTTGTAGTCGGCGTCGGTCTCGCGAGGGCGCGGTGGACGGGTCGTCCACGACCGGCTGAGCGAGAGGGTTGGATCAGCGGCGAGCAGCCGGTTCGCGACCGTGTCCTTCCCGACGCCGCTCGGGCCCGAGAGGATGAAGGTGCGAAAGCTCAGTGTTCGCTGAGCTTGTCGAAGAGCTTTTTGCGTTGGTTGTCGCCGAGGCCCTGCAGCCGGCGCGTCTCGCTGATACCGACGTCCTCCATCAGGCGGCGAGCTTTGACCTTGCCGACACCCGGCAGTGCCTCGATGACGGAGAGCACTTTCATCTTGCCGACGATGTCGTCGCGCTCGCCCTGATCGAGGAGTTCGCGGAGCGAGAGGGAGCCCATCTTGAGCTTCTCCTTCAGCTCAGCGCGAAGCCGGCGCGCCGTCGCCGCCTTCGCCAATGCGGCCTGACGCTGTTCAGGAGATAACGAGGGAGGCAGCGGCATGCCGCGCACCCTAGCGCGCTGCTTCCAGCGACTCCACGAGACGCGCCGCGGCGGCGACGGGGTCGGCGGCGGCTGTCACCGCCCGTCCCACGACAAGCAGATCGGCACCAGCGGCGAGCGCTTCGGCCGGGGTCGCCGGACGGCCTTGGTCGTGGAGCGCGTCGCCCGCCGGGCGCACCCCCGGCGTGACCGCGATCAGGTCCGGACCGATGGCCTTCACGTCGGCCACGTCACTTGCCGCGCACACCACGCCGCCGCAGCCGGCCATCAGCGCAGCTTCGACGCGTTCGGCCAGAACGTGGCGCGGCGCATGC
>JACDEA010000259.1 GCA_013816725.1 Actinomycetota bacterium | reverse complement strand
TGCCAGCCCGGCGTCGTCGATGGCGGTGCCCACCGCTTCCACCGCGAGCTGCAACGCGCTGCGGCCGGAGTTCTTGGAGAACTCCGTGGCCCCCAGCCCCACGATGGCGGCGACGTCTTTCAGCACTTTCGGGTCGGCTCCGTCTCCGCCTCCGCCTCCCTTGCGGGCACAACCTCGACTTCGACGGTGCCGGTGACGTGGTCGCCCATGGAGTTGGCGCCGCGGACGTCGACGGTCGCCACGCCGCCTTCGATCGCGGAGACGGTACCGGTGAGCGTCATCGTGTCGCCCGGGTAGTTCGGGACGCCCAGCCGGATCTTCACGCGCTTCAACGTCGCCTCGGGCCCGGCCCAGTCGGTCACGAAACGGCCGACCAGGCCGTTGGTCGTCATGATGTTCATGAACACGTCCTTGCCGCCCCGCTCACGGGCCGCGTCGGGGTCGTGATGCACGTCCTGGTAGTCGCGCGACGCCAGCGCTGTGGCCACGATCAGCGTGCGCGTGAGGGGGACCTCGACCGGCGGCAGCTTGTCACCGACGCGTGCCGTCACTCGGCCACTCCAAACTGCCTCTCGGCTTCGCCAGGCCGGCGGGCCTGGAACTGCGGCAGCACGTAGTCGTCGGCGACCTTGGTGAACACGAGCTGCACGGGCATGCCGATCACGATCTCAGCCGACTCGTCGAGGAGGTTCGACACGAAGCGAACGCCTTCCTCGAGATCCACCAGCACGACGTTGTGCGGCGAACCGAATTGCGGCATGGGCGGGTAGTGGTGTCGCACGTGGCTGTAGACCGTTCCCCGTCCCGACGCCACGATGTAGTCCCACGACAGCGAGCGACAGCGCGGGCACATCGGGCCGGGGGGATGGCGCAGCGCCTGGCACGACGTGCACCGTTGGATGCGCAGCTCGTTCTCCAGGGTGCCGTCCCAGAAGAACTGGTTGTCGCGGTTGACCGGCGGACGAGGTCGCGGTGGCGCCGGGTCGGTCTTGGGCGGCGGCTCGAACTTGAGGATGCGGAACGTCGCCCGACCCACCACCTCGCCTTCGGCGGCGGTGAACGTGGTCGCCGTCGTGACGAAGTGGCCCACGCCGAGGCCGGTCTTCTTCTCGTCGGAGACGTTCTCGATGATCGTGGTCGCCGTCACGTGGTCACCGGGCCGCAGGTAGCGGACGTACTCCTCCTCGGTGTCGGTGGCGACCACCGACGTGAACCCAGCGGCGTCGAGCTTGGCCATCAACTCGCCCTGGGTGCCGAGGCGCGGCGCGGGCGTCTTGCCGAATCCCGGCATCGTCCAGGCCAGCAACATCGTGGGCGGTGCCTCGGTCCCGCCGGCATAGCGAAGGTTGCCGTCGCCCATGGCCTCGCACCAGTGTCGGATCATCGCTTCGTTGACGGCGACCGGCGCCGGGAACGGCGGTCCGGCCGACGCGCCGACGTAACTCGTCAGGTCGAGGGGCATAACGAGAACGTGTTCTAGCTTAAGTGCGCGCCTGCGCGCGGTGAATCGCGGCGAGGAATCGCTCCACGGCCCGCACCACATGCGTCACCCGCAACGACGGGAACACGTCGAAGGCGTGCTGCGCGCCGGGTAGCTCGGCGTACACCACCGGTTCGGACGACACCGACCGCAGCGCTTTGACGAACTCACGCGCTTCCTCCACCGGGACGAGCGTGTCGCTGTGACCGTGGATGACGAAGAAGGGCGGGACCTCGGTCGGGATGGCTGCCCGCAACAGCGGCGACCCACGCTCGAACAGCGTGCGATCGTCGTCGATGCGAGCCTGGAAGACCATGCGCTCGACCAGCGACCGCAACCGCTGGCGGCCGTACCGGGTGCCCAGTTCGTTGGTCATGTCGTAGACGCCGTAGTACGGCACGGCGCCCTGCACCGACGTGTCGGCGTCCTCGAACCCGGGTTGGTACTCCTTGTCGTTGCCCGTGAGCGCGGCCATCGCGGTGAGGTGGCCGCCGGCCGAACCGCCGGTGACGACGACAAAGTCGGGGTCGCCGCCGAACTCGGGCGCGTGCTGGCGCGTCCAGGCGATCGCCCGCTTCACGTCGACGAGGTGGTCGGGGAACTTGGCGCGCGGGCTCAAGCGATAGTTGATGCTCACGCACACCCATCCGCGCGCCGCCAGGTGCAGCATCAGCGGACGCCCCTGCTGGTCCTTGTTGCCGATCACCCAACCGCCCCCGTGGATTTGCACCAGCACCGGCGCGTTGGCGAGGTTGGCCTTGTCCTTGTGGTGGTACACGTCGAGCCGGTTGCGGCGCCCGTACGGGCCGTACGAAAGGTTCTTCACCCGCACGACATCGGGGTGGCGCATCCAGAACGGCACGAGGAGTTGCGGCCAGGTGCGGCTCACGTCGGGCTTGGGCGGCAGCGCGTCACGCAGACCGTCCTCGAGCGCCTCGTCGAGCACGCTCTCGGCCCGCTGCGCATCGACGATCATCTTGACCAGACCGGCGGCGGTCACCGCCGCCCAGGCCAGGCCGGCGGCCGTCGTCGCGTGGGCAACGGCGAACCCGGCGACGACGAGCGCGTGGAGGACGAGGAGCTGCGGCGCGAGCTCAGCGGTGAGCCATCCCACGAAGAAGCTTGGAACACGCAACGGCGCCAGGCGAAGCGGTCGCAGCCCGTTCAGCGTGGCGATCAACCCGCCGACGGCGAGGGCTACGAAGAGCGTCTCCACGGACGCCGACAGTAGCCTCGCGCCAATGGAACGCCTGACCGGCCTCGATGCGTCCTTCCTCTACTTCGAAACACCGACGATGCACATGCATGTGTGCGCGACGATCATCTTCGACCCGTCGACGGTCGAAGGCGGCTACTCCTTCGAGCGGGTGCGGGAAGTGATCGAGAGCCGGCTCCACCTGGTCGCGCCGTTCCGCCGCAAGCTGGCCGCCGTCCCTCTCAACCTCCACCACCCGGTGTGGGTCGAGGACGAAAACTTCGACCTCGATTTCCACCTCCACCGCATCGGCCTGCCGTCGCCGGGAACGATGGAGCAGCTGGGCGAGATAACCGGCGACATCGCCAGCCGCCAGCTCGACCGCAGCCGCCCCTTGTGGGAGATGTGGATCGTCGAAGGCCTCGACAACGGCAACATTGCCCTCGTCGCCAAAATGCACCACTGCACGATCGACGGCGTTTCCGGCGCCAACCTGATGGTGCACCTCTTCGACCTCGACCCCAACGAGACCAAGCCGCCGGGTCCGGCGTGGAAGCCGGAGAAGTCGCCCACCGATCTCGAACTCGTGGGCTACGGCCTCATGTCGCGGCTACGCAGGCCGCTGAACATCTTCAGGGTCGTGCCGCAGACCGTGCAGTCGGTGAGCAGCTTCATCACCACGCGGCGCGGGCGCGAAGGTCCCGGTATGGCCGCGCCGTTCACCGCACCGCGAACACTGTTCAACAACGCCATCACCGCGCACCGGCAAGTCGCGTACACCCGCGTCGCGCTCGACGACATCAAGACGGTCAAGAACGCGTTCGGCACCACCGTGAACGACGTCGTCCTCGCCGTCACGTCCGGCGCGCTGCGCCGCTATCTGGAGAAGCACGAGGAGATCCCCGACAAGTCACTCATCGCCACGTGCCCGGTGTCGGTACGTCCGGCCGCTTCTGAGGACGCAGGCGGCACCGAGGCCAAGGAGAGCGTCGGCAGCAACCAGGTCTCGGCCATGTTCACCTCGCTGGCCAGCGACCTCGAGAACCCCGTCGAGCGGCTGCGCGCCATCGCGGCGTCGACTAAGGGGGCCAAGGAGGAGCACAACGCCATCGGCGCCGACATGCTCCAGAACTGGGCCGAGTTCGCGGCGCCCACCACATTCTCACTGGCGGCGCGGGCCTACTCGAGCTTGAAACTGGCCGAGCGCCATCCGGTCGTGCACAACTTGGTGATCTCCAACGTCCCCGGGCCACCCATTCCCCTGTATTTCGCCGGCGCCCGGCTGACGGCGTTGTACCCGCTCGGCCCGATTTTCGACGGCGCCGCACTCAACGTCACCGTCATGTCTTACATGGACAACGTCGACTTCGGATTCATCGCGTGCCGCGAAACCGTCCCAAGTCTCTGGGACCTGGCCGGCTTCATTCCCGAGGCGCTGGCCGAGTTGGTCAAAGAGGCGGCCGCTGTCTAATCGTCCGTTAGGGGGACTGCGGGTCCTCGAC
>JACDEA010000258.1 GCA_013816725.1 Actinomycetota bacterium | reverse complement strand
CACAAACACCGTGCCCAGTAAGGCGGTTGCGAGCAACCAGACCCGCAACCCGCGGTGGTCGCCGCGCTGGATCGACGCCAGCGCCAGCACCATCGTCAGCGAACTCATCAGCAGCACGAACGAGCTGACCGACGTGTAGGGGATGTCGTAGATGTCGTGCGGCCTCGGGCCGCTCACGCTCTTGCCCCGGTAGAGCATGTACGTCGAGATCAGGGCGCCGAACAGCAGGCACTCGGAACCGAGGAACGCCCACATCGCCAGCTTCTCGTTGGAGAGGCCGGTGTTGGTGATGTGGCCGTGCGCGGGCTCGGCGTGGTCGACGGTGGCCGCGCTCATGGCGTCACCTCCGTGCTGGGCTCCGTGCTGGGCTCCGTGCTGGTCGCCGTGCTGGTCGCCGGGACACTCTCGGCTTCTTCGGGAGGCTGCAGCACGGCATCGCCAGGATCGACGCCGCCGCCGCCTCCCTCGGTGTGGGGCTCGTGCGGCTCGTGCGGCTCGGCCGACGGCTCCAGCGCCCAGGCGTAGAGCGCGCCGATCAGCATGAGGCCGCCGACCACCGAGACGAGATAGGCGCCGTACATCAGGCCGTAGGCCATCACCGGAAGCCCGAGTGAGGCGATGAGCGGGAAGTAGGACGGTGACGGCATGTGGATCGCGCTCTCGTCGACCGCGGTCGCAGGCTCCTCGGTGGCCGGCTTCTTGACGAGGCGCCCCTCGGCGTCCTCGCCGTATTTGCGGTGCCAGAAGTCGTCGAGCGAGTGCACGACCGGGATCTCGGCGAAGTTGTACGCCGGCGGCGGCGATGGCAGCGTCCACTCGAGGGTGCGCGCATCCCACGGGTCGTGGCCGACGGGTGGACGCACTCGGCGCGAGTGGGCGACGTTGTAGAGGAATATCAACACAGAGGTTGCGATCACGAAGGCGCCGATCGTGGCGACCAGGTTCCAAAAGTCCCAACCCATTCCCTTGGGATAGGTGTAGATCCGGCGGGGCATGCCGGACAACCCCAGTATGTGGAACGGCCCGAACGTGACGTTGAACCCGATGAACCACAACCAGAACTGGAGCTTGCCCAACCGCTCGCTCAATCCGTACCCGAAGATCTTCGGCCACCAGTAGAAGATCCCGCCCATGATCCCGAACAGCGACCCGCCGAAGAGCACGTAGTGGAAGTGGGCGACGACGTAATAGGTGTCGGTTTGCTGGCGGTCGTGGGGTGAGACCGCGTGGGTGACGCCCGACAGCCCGCCGATGGTGAACATGGCGACGAAACCGATGGCGAACAACATCGGCGTTTGCAGTCGCAGCGAGCCCCTCCACATGGTGGCGATCCAGTTGAAGATCTTCACGCCGGTGGGAACGGCGATGAGCATGGTCGTCACCGAGAACGCCGATACGGCAACCGGGCCCAGACCGACGGCGAACATGTGGTGTACCCACACTCCCCATCCCATGAAGCCGATGGCGATGCCGGAGAACACGACGACGGGATAGCCGAACAGCGGCTTGCGGGAGAACACCGGCAGGATCTCCGAGACGATGCCCATCGCCGGGAGGATGAGGATGTACACCTCGGGGTGGCCGAACAGCCAGAAGAGGTGCTGCCACAGCAGCGGGTTCCCGCCCGCGGCGGTGTTGAAGAAGTTGGCGCCGAAGAGCCGGTCGAACATGAGCAGGAACAGCGCGATCGTGATGATCGGCATAGCGAAGAGCAGCAGGAACGACGACACCAACGTCATCCACACGAACACCGGCATTCGGAACAGCGTCATTCCCGGCGCGCGCAGGTTGAGGATGGTGACGATGAAGTTCACCGCGCTCACCGTCGAGGCGATACCCAGGATCTGCAGGCCGAAGATCCAGAAGTCGATGTTGTGGCCGGGGGAGAACGTGATGCTCGTGTTGGGCGCGTAACCGAACCACCCGCCGTTGGGTGCGCCGCCGAGGAGGAAGCTGGAGTTCAGCAGCAGGGCGCCGCAGAGAAACGTCCAGTAGCTGAACGCGTTGAGCCGCGGGAAGGCCACGTCGCGGGCGCCGATCATCAGCGGCGTGAGGTAATTGAAAAACGCAGCCGACAGGGGCATCACGACGAGGAAGATCATCGTGGTGCCGTGCATGGTGAACACCTGGTTGTAGGCGTCGGCCGACAGCAGAGTTCCGTTGGGGCGGGCCAGCTGCAGCCGGATCAGCAGCGCCTCCACGCCACCGAAGAGGAAGAACGTGAAGGCCGTGAGCCCGTAGAGGATCCCGATCTTCTTGTGGTCGACGGTGGTTAACCACGACCACAGCCCCGTCGTGGCCTGGGGGCGGCGGAGGAGGCCGGGCTCCTCGACGACGTCAGCGTCGACGACGTCGGGTTCGGTCTGGGCGGGCTCGAGGACTGTGGCCATTAGGTGAGTGTCTCCAAGAAGGCGATCAGCTTGCCGATCTCGTCTTCGGTCAGTTGCAGGTTGGGCATGCCGAGCCCCTTGTTCGGATTCATCGGCTTGCGCGCCGACGGGTCGCGCAGCCAGAGCCGCAGCTCCTGCTCGTTGAGGTCGAACATAGACCCGGCGAAGGTCTTACGGCTGTAGAGGTGCGTGAGGTTGGGCCCAACCGTGCCGGCGCTGAAGCCGCTGACGGTGTGGCAGCCGCCGCAGCCCCTGGTGCGGAAAAGCGCGGCGCCTTCGGCCGCCTCTCCACTCGCGCTGATGCGGGCGGTGCGCTGCTGGTCGGCGATCCAGCGGGCGAAGTCGGACTGCGTGTGCGTGATGACCCGGATGCGCATGTTGGCGTGGGACAGACCGCAGTATTCGGTGCACTGGCCGAGGTAGGTCTTGCCCGGCTTGTCCGCCTGGAGCTTGAGGTGGTTCTGGCGCCCCGGAATGGCGTCCATCTTCCCGGCCAACGCCGGCGCCCAGAAGCTGTGGATGACGTCGACCGACTCCACGAGCACCAAGACCGGCCGATCAACCGGGATGTGCAGCTCGTTGGCGGTGGTCACCTTGTAGCCGGGATAGTCGTACTGCCACCACCACTGGTGGCCGGTGACCTTGACCTTAAGGACGTCGCCGGTGGGCTTGCGGTCGAGGTCGACCAGCGTCGACACCGTGAAGAACCCGATGATCACGAGGAGCAGCGCGGGCAGGATCGTCCAGCCGATCTCCAGCGTGGTGTTGCCGTGGACCTGGACCGGTGCGTCGTCGTCGGACTTGGCCCGGTACCGCAGCATCACCCAGATGATCAGGCCCTCGACGAGAACGAAGATGACGACGGCGATGGCGAAGACCGGATTCCACAGACGGTCGAGCTGGCGCGACACCGGTCCCTGCGGGTTGAGCACGTTCTGCGGCTCGGCGCGACGCGAGCATGCGGTGGCGAGGAGGCCAAGCAACGGCACGACGGTGGCCAGTCGGAGGCGAGGGGACAGCTTCATCAATGCTCTCCCGCATGGTGCTGGTGACTGGCTTCGCCCTCGGTGATGACGAGCGTGCCGGTCATCGTCGGGTGGAAATCGCACACGAACGCATACGTGCCGGCCGCCGGCGTGCGCGCCTTGTAATCGATGCCGCCCTGCGGGATCGGCTTGCCCGCGTACAGCGGCTTCTTGTCGGCCTCGTTCGACGTGTAGAACGCGAGGTTGTGGTACACCCCGGTGTCGAGGTTGCGGAACTTGACCTCGACGGCGGTGTCGGCCGGGAACTCGAGCCTGTTGATCGAGAACTGCGTGTTGTGAGCGACCAGCGACGCCACCGGGTGGTCGGGCGGTTCGGGGTGGAACTCGCGTTCGCCGGCCCGGGCGCCGATGGCGCCGGCCGCTGTCATCGCCAGCACCGCGACCGCGCCGATTCCGACCAGCGCGGAAGAGCGCAGGCGCGGCCGCGACGAGATGAACCACAGGACCGCGAGCAGGGTGGCGGCGACGATGAGCGCGGTGACCCACGACGCGGTCGTGGGGATGGCGAGCAGGACCCTCGAGACCATCGCGGCGATGAACAGCGCCGCCAGCACTCCCAGCACCGGCATGGCGACGGGCGCCACGAGCCGGTCGCTGACGCGCTGGCGCACCCGGGGCGAGAACGATGGATGCGCTCGCCAGGTGCTGGCCAGCCACCCGACCGTGGGGACGAGCGCGGCGGCGATCGCGACGGCCAACCACGACGCGCCGACGGCGGTCGCCAGGGTCACGGCGGCGGCAACCATGGCGGCGGCAACCGGCCATCCACTGCCGGCT
>JACDEA010000257.1 GCA_013816725.1 Actinomycetota bacterium | reverse complement strand
GCCGAGGTGGTGTCGCTGGACCCGTCGACGTTGGACGACGTCATTGCGCTGGTCGGTGAGGTCGGCGCGGCAACAGGCACGTCAGCGCTGGCCGCGGAGCTGATGGCATCGCTGCGGTCGCGAGTCGCGGCCGTGCGCGCCGCGGTCGGCGGGCTGGCGCGGCCGCGGGTGTTCGCGCTCGAGTGGTCGGATCCTCCGTTCAACGCCGGCCACTGGGTGCCGGACATGATCGTCGCGGCCGGCGGCGAGCCCGTGCTGGCGACGTCCGGGAAGGCGTCGCGGCAGGTCGAGTGGTCGGAGGTGGCTGGCGCCGATCCCGAGGTCGTCGTGTTCATGCCGTGCGGCTACGACCTGGCGAGCGCCGCCGCCGAGGGACGGACGCTGCTGGATGTTCCCGAACTCGCCGCTGCGGCGCGCATCGTCGCGGTCGACGGCGACGCGTTCTTCTCCCGGCCGGGTCCCCGTGTCGTCGACGGCGTGGAGGCGCTGGCAGGCGTCCTCCACCCCGACGCACTCCCCTCGCCGCCGGCCGGCATGGTGCGGTTACTCCGATGAAATTCCCTCAAAAGTAGTTCGGGTGCTCACTTCCCCCTGACGAGTCCCTCCAGTTCGTTTGCTCACAGTTCGGCGTCGGGCCGCGAACCGCAATCGTGCCCGGCGGAAAGTATGGGACGTGACCCGATCGTCGGACGCCGCGAGGTCTTCCTCGCCGCCTTCGAAGCCAGGATGCATTACGACCGAGGGCGCCCCTTTGCATTGCCTTGGCTGTATGGCATCGCGTCCAACCTGCTGAACAAGCACTACCGCCACCGCGCGTCAGAGCTCCGGGTACTGGAGCGGATGCGCGTCCAGAGCGATCCTCACGATCACGCCGACTCAGTGACGGCGTCGCGCGACGTCGAAGTCGCGCGGCTCATTTGCAAGCGGGTCGACGCGCCCGCCGCGGCGGAGTGCTACGTCGACCACAGTCCCCCGCCCGAGCGTGATCATCTGCCTCGGATGTTCCTCGCCCGGCTGGAGCGGGCCGCCCTACGAAACGCGCCCGTCGCCAGATCGACCAGGTGCGCCGCCGGTCGCCGTAGCCCGCAGGTCCCGTTTGCGGACCTTGCCGCTGGGGTCGCGGGGCAGCTGGTCGGTGAACTCCCACACCTCGGGGCACTTGAAGTCGGCCAGGTGCAAACGCACGTGGGCAGCCAGGTGCTCGGCGTCGATCGGGAGGGCGGTCTCCACCACGGCCTTGAGGACCTCGCCGTGGCGGGGGTCGGGAATGCCGAGCACCGCGCAGTCGATGACCGCGGGGTGGGCGTGCAGCGCGTTCTCGATCTCGCGTGGATAGATGTTGACGCCGTCGCGGATGACCATGTCGCTGGCCCGGTCGGTGATGTACAGGTAGCCATCGTCGTCGAGGTGACCCACGTCGCCGACGGTGAAGTACTCGCCGTCCCACGCGCCCGCGGTCTTGTCGGGGTCGTTGTGGTACTTGAAGCCGACGCCGCCGGGCGGCCGGATCCAGATCAGCCCGGCGTCGTCCACTTTGACATCGACGTTGGGCCACGGCGTACCGACCGACCCCGGGCGTTCGAGCCACTCCTTCGACGAGATCCGCGTGGCGCCGCCCTCGCTAGCGCCGTACAACTCATAGACCTCCGCGCTGGGTACCGCGGCGATGAACCGGCGCTTCACGTCGACGGGGCAGGGCGCGGCGCCGTGGATGATGAGCCGCAACGACGACACGTCGTAGGCGGCCCGCTCCTCGTCGGGCACTTCGAGGATGCGGATGAAGTGCGCGGGCGTCATGAAGGTCGTGGTCACGCGGTGCTCGCTCACGAGCTGCAACCAATGCCGCGCGCTCCACGTCGGCTGGATGACGACGGTGGCGCCGATGAACAGGTGGTTGAACGCGTAGCCCCCGGGGCCGCCGTGGTACGCCGGGCCGCACAGCAGGTGCACGTCGTCGGCCGTGAAGCCCCACATGGTGGCGAGCATCTCCTGCACCGTGCCGAGACGGACGGCGTCGGTCGACGGGTGCAGCACGCCTTTGGGCCGTCCGGTCGTCCCCGATGTGTAAAACATCAGCGCCGGCGACGGGTACCCGGTTGGAAGGCCGACGTCGGCGGGCGCCGACGCCAGCAGCCCTTCGTAGGTGTCGGCGTCGATCAGGACTTTGGCGGCGCTGTCGGCGGTGATCCACTCGACCTCGGCCGCCTTCAGGTGCCAGTTGATCGGCAGGAAGGTCGCCTCGCACCGCGCCGCAGCCAGCCCGGCGACGAAGAACGGCGCGCCATTGGGGAGAAGCGCGGCCACGCGATCACCGGGTGCGACGCGGCGCGACACGAGGGCGCGGGCGAGCCGGTCGACGTCAGCCGCGATCGACGCGGCGGTGATTACCGCCACGAGGGCTACTTCTTGCCGGAAGCCTTGGCGGCCAGCGACGTGATGCTGACGCCCTTGCCGTCGCTGACCTTGCCGGTGCGCTTGAAGCCGAGGTCGACGTCGGTGGCCTGGGCGCGCAGCGCGCCGACGGTGCACTCGTCTCGGGGGCGGACTGCGAACGGGTCGAAACGGAAGAAGCGCATGGCGTTCTCGTGCGTCATCTTGTTGACCTCGTCGTCGGGCACGCCGGCCAACGACTTCATCACCGTCTCGGGCGACTGCGGCCAGGTCGAGTCGGAGTGCGGGTAGTCGCACTCCCACGTGATCGTGTCGATGCCGACCCGGTGGCGCACCTCGACGCCGACGGGGTCGTCGATGAAACAGGTGATGATGCGGTCGCGGAACAGCTGCGACGGCAACTTCTCGCCGAAGTCCTGGCCTGTCCACGCCTTGTGGTGCTGGTACACGTAGTCGACCCGCTCGAGGAAGTACGGAATCCAGCCGATCCCACCCTCGCTCAGCGCGAACTTGATCTCGGGGAACTTGCGCAGGACCGGCGACCACAGCAGGTCGGCGGCGGCCAGCACGATGTTCATGGGCTGGAGCGTGATGAGCACGTCGATGGGCGCCTCGACCGACGTCATCACCAGCTGCGACGAGGACCCGATGTGCAGGCAGATGACCGTGCCGGTGTCCTGGCACGCAGCGAAGAACGGGTCCCAGTGGTCGGAGTGGAAGCTCGGGTAGCCCAGCTTCTCGGGGTTCTCGGAGAAGGTGACGGCGTGGGCGCCCTTTCCGTTGACGCGGTAGATCTCGTCGGCCATGAGTTGCGGGTCCCACAGGGGCGGCAGAGTCAGCGGGATGAAGCGGCCCGGATACGTGCCGCACCACCCGTCGATGTGCCAGTCGTTGTAGGCCCGCAGCATGGCCAGGCCCATGTCCTTGTCGGTCGACCGGGCGAAGAGCTGGCCGCAGAACTGCGGGAACGAGGGGAAGCACATCGAGCCCAGGACGCCGTTGACGTTCATGTCGCGGATGCGCTCGTGGATGTCGTAGCAACCGGCGCGCATCTCGTCGAACGCGGTGGGCTCGATGCCGTACTCCTCCGGCGGTCGGCCGGCCACCGCGTTCAGCCCGATGTTGGGGATCTCGTTGCCGTCGTAGGTCCACACCTTGGTGCCGTCGTCCTTGCGCAGGATGCGGGGGGCGACGTCGGCGTACTTGGCCGGCAACCGTCCGTCGAAGAGGTCCGGCGGCTCCACCACGTGGTCGTCGACGCTGACGAGGATCAGGTCTTCGCTACGCATGACCAGAGGCTACGCCGCCCGACACATGCGGTTCAGCCGACTGGAATAGGGGCGGTCGTGGTCGTGGACTCCGGCGGGGGTGGGGGCGGCGGCTCGGTCGTCGTGGTCGGCGGCGGTGGCGGGGGCGGGGGCGGCAACGACTCGGCGATGAGCGCGGCGAAAGCGTCGGCGCCCCGGCGGGTCAGGTGGACGCCGTCGCTCTGGAACCAGTCGGGGTGCGAGTTGCTGTGGCCGTGCCAGTCGACCAGCACCGTTTTGGGGTACCGGTGCGTGGCGTCCTGCAGGGCGGCATTGGTCGCGCCCTCCCACTTGCGGGGCATGCGGACGTTGACCAGCAGTACGCGGGGCACGCCGTCCAGCTCACGCATGAGCGAGTCGATGTCCGACGCCCGCGGCGGACCGTTGGTCCCGAGGTGCACGATCACGACCTGGCCGAGACGGCCCTGGGCCCGGAGGCTGCGGGCGACGTCGTCACCCTCCGCGAACTGGCGGCCAACCTTGGCATCAATGACGCCACCGGGGCCGAGGCGCGACT
>JACDEA010000256.1 GCA_013816725.1 Actinomycetota bacterium | reverse complement strand
GCTGCGGCGTGATCGTGTTGTATTCGTCGGCCCGACAGAGGATCAGCGAGCGCACGGGCCCGTCGTCCTCAACCCGAACCGCGGGCGACGCGCTCACGGCGCGGCGACGAAGCTGAGACGCACGTTGCGATGCGGGTTGTCACCGTTCAGGTCGACGAACACCACGTTCTGCCACGTGCCCAGCGCAGGCCGCCCGCCGAGCACGGGCAACGTGAGCGACGGGCTGATCAACGCGGGCAGCACGTGGTCGGCGCCGTGACCGGGCGAACCGTGGCGGTGGATGTAGCGGTCATCGCGCGGGAGCAGGCGACCGACGGTGTCGACCAGGTCGGCCTCCGACCCCGAGCCCACCTCCATGAGGGCGAGTCCGGCGGTGGCGTGGGGCGCGAACACGTGCACCAGACCGTCACCCTGCCCGGCGCAGAATCGGGCGACGTCGTCGGTCAGATCGACGACCTGGCGGCCGTTGGCGTCGACGTTCAGCTCGACGGTCCTCACTCGACCGGGCGACCCTCGTCGATCCACTGCTTGGTGCCGCCGGCCACCGACACGGCGTCGAGCCCCGCTTCGATCAGCGCGGTCGCCGCCCGCATGCTGCGCCCGCCCGCCGCGCAGATCACATAGATCCGGCCGTCACGCGGGAGTTCCTCCCACCGCGCCGGCAGGTCGTCGAGCGGGATGTGGCGGGCGCCGGGAACGTGGCCGCTGGCCCACTCCTCGTCGGTGCGAACATCGAGGACCCCGGCGCCAGCACCCTGCGCGGCGGCCAGATCGTCGGTGGTGACCTCAGGAGCGTCCATGGCGCGACAAGCTACGGCGCCACGCGGTCGACCGCCCAGCCGTATCGCTTCCGGCGGTACCGGATGCGGTCGTGCAGCCGGTCGTCGCGATGGGTCCAGAACTCGACCACTTCGGGCCGCAGTCGATACCCGCCCCAATGGGGCGGGCGGGGGACGACGCCGTCGGGCCAGCGCTCGCGCAACTCGGCCACCTTCTGCTCGAGGTCTTCGCGCTGGAGTACGGGCTCGCTCTGGGCCGACGCCCACGCGCTGAGCTTGCTACCCACCGGCCGTGACGCGAAGTAGGCGTCGGATTCGGCCGCCGTGACCTTGCGCACCGGGCCCGTTACCCGGACCTGGCGACCCAGCGGTTGCCAGTGGAAGACGATCGCGGCGCGTGGGTTGTCCTTCAGATCGCGGCCCTTTGTGCTGTTGAAATTGGTGAAGAACACGAACCCAGCGTCGTCGACGCCCTTCAGCAGGACCATCCGGTTGGAGGGCGCGCCGTCGGCACTGGCCGTCGCCAGCGACATCGCTGTTGGCTCGGGCAGGCCGGCGGCCACCGCGTCGTCGAGCCACGCCTTGAAGCGGTCGACCGGGTTGGGCTCCATCCTGTTGTGTTACCACCCGGCGCGGCTAGCGCAGGAAGTCGGCCAGCGATCGGGGCAGGCGGTCGTCACCGACGCCGACGAGCGCGGCGCGATGGCGCTCGAACACTTCGGGCCATGGGGCCGGCAGCCGGTGCGTCAGCTCGGAGAGCGTCGCCTCGGCGTCGACGCCGAGCCAGTCCGTGAGGGCCGACACGACCACGGCTCGGTCCAGCTCGGCGGCGTGCATGTCGGCCATAGTCGCGTTCGGCTCCGACACCAGCTGCCGTTCGCGCCACAGGACCGTCGAGAGATGCGGCAAGGGCACCATCCTCCATCGGCCGCCAACGCCGACGGATGAGCGCGCCGCCTTGCTGCTACTGGAGGATCCCCTCGGCCAGCGCCTGGGTGATCGCCTGCTGACGGTCCGTTACGCCCAGCTTTTCGTACAGATGGGCGAGATGGGTCTTCACGGTCCCCGCCGAGATGAACAGCGTCTCTCCGATCTGGCGATTCGTGCGGCCCTGCGCCAGGAGCGAAAGCACCTCGCGTTCCTTGGGCGTGAGGGCGCCGTCGGCCGCCGGGGTCGCCGCGGTGGTGACGCCGGCCAGCACCGAGACGAACGCCGGCGCCAGGACGCGCTCGCCGGCCAGCAGGCGGATGAGCGCGTCATTCAGATCGTCGCCCGAGGCTGAGCGCAGAAGGGCGCCGTCGGCGCCGTTCGAGAACACCGCGGCCAGGTCGGCCCGGGTGGCCGCGTCGAGCAGGACGAGGATGCGCGGCGGTGGCTGGAGCGCCGCGGCGCGGCGGACCGCTTGGGGCACGGCAACGTCCAGGTGGCTGCCGAACACCATCAAGTCGGGCTGGCGCTCGCGTGCGCATTGCAGCCCGCCGCGGGCGCTGGACTCATCTCCGACGACGCGAATGTCAAGTGAACGCAGTACCGCGCCGATACCAAGACGTACCAGCGCCCACTGGTCAACGATGACCGCAGAGGCCGATGGCACAACACCATCGTACGGGCGACCCGGCGACGGTGGGACGGCGCTAGGCGTCAACGCGCGTTCTGACTAGCCGGTTCGTAGCCCGTCCGGGCCACCGCCGTGGTTCGAATCACCCCCGTGGCCGATCGTTATCCGCGGCGCGAATCGTCACAGTGCGACACATGCTGCTTATGAGGGACGGGTCAACGGGGTCAGGGTCAGGGTCGGAGTCGGAGTCGACGAAGGCCACCGAGGACGAGTTGGTGCGCGAGCACCTCTCGTTGGTTCACTACGCGGTCGCCGACATGGCGAGCCGGCTGCCGAAGCATGTGTCGCGTGACGACCTCGTGTCGGCCGGCATGGCGGGGCTGGCGCAAGCGGCGCGCAGCTTCGACCCGGGACGGGGCATCCGCTTCGACCGTTATGCGTCGGGTCGCATCCGCGGGGCGCTTCTGGACGAGTTGCGTAGCTGCGACTGGGCCAGCCGCACGGTGCGCACGAAGGCTCGGCGCTTGAACGAGGCGAGCGATTCGCTCACCGCCAAGCTGGGTCGGAAGCCGACGACCGAGGAAGTGGCCGGCCAGATGGGCTGCGCCCGCCACGAGGTGGAGAACAACGCGGCCGACGTCCACCGGGCGCTGGTGCTGAACTACGAATCGCTGTTCGCCGACGCCAGCGCCGAGGACATGTTGGCGTCGACGGCCCCGACGCCGGACGACATCATCGTCGAGCGCGAGCGCAAGGCCTACCTCGCCGACGCGGTCGCCGCGCTGCCCGAGCGCCTGCGCCACGTCGTCGTCGGCTACTTCTTCGAGGAGCGATCGATGGCCGACCTGGGCGAGGAGCTAGGCGTCAGCGAATCACGCATCTCGCAGATGCGGGCCGAAGCGCTGTCGTTCCTGCGTGACGGCATGACGTCGGAGCTGGAGCCGGACGACGCCCCCGTGGCCGACACCGCCCGCAACAGCCGCCGTCGTCAGGCCTACCGAGCGACGGTCGCCGGGCGCTCGACGTACCAGTCCCGTTTGACTCCCCTACGCTGACGCGACCCATCATGGGCGCATGGCGCTCGTGCTGGTCACCGGCGGAACAGGAACCCTCGGCCGGCTTCTCGTCACCCGGCTCGACGACGCCGGTCACGACGTCCGCATCCTGAGCCGCAGGCCCGGGCCAGGGCCCGAGCGGCCCCGCAGAGCGGGAAGCACAGGGCCCGAGCGGGCCCTCAGAGCGGGCAGCACAGGTCGACTGTTCCAGGGCGACCTGCGGACCGGCGAGGGCCTCGACGCCGCCGTGGCCGGCGTGGACGTCATCGCCCACTGCGCGTCGAGCCCGCTCCGCCAGACCGATGAGACCGATGTGGAAGGCACGCGCCGGCTGATCGCCGCGGTCACGGCGCAGGCTGGCGGTGCGCTCCCGCACTTGGTCTACGTGTCGATCGTCGGCGTCGACCGCAACCCGTTCCCGTATTACCGGCGCAAGCTGCAAACCGAGCGCGTCGTCACCGAGTCCGGGCTCCCGTGGACGATTCTGCGGGCCACACAGTTCTGTGAGTTGCTGGACTACACGTTCACCGCCATGCGGGTCGCGCTCTTCGCGCTCGGCGGCGTGCGCTTCCAGCTGCTGGACGCCGGCGAGTGCGCCACCCGAATGGCCGAGCTGGTCGACGGCCCACCTGCGGGACGAGCGGCCGACCTCGGCGGGCCCGAGGTGCGCACGATGGCCGATCTGGCGCGCGTGTACCGCCGGGCTCGGGGCTGGCGCCGCCCCGTCGTGCCCGTTCCCGCGTTCGGCAAGTCGGCCGCCGCGTTCAAGGGCGGGGCCAACCTGTGCCCCGACAACGCCGAGGGCCGCACCACGTGGGAGCAGTGGC
>JACDEA010000255.1 GCA_013816725.1 Actinomycetota bacterium | reverse complement strand
CCCTACGCCACTCGAGATTGCACAGACTACTTCAAGGTTGCGTGGCCAAATCGAGCTCCACGCGCTTCGATCGCGACCATCTCGACAGCGCGCGCCTCCACCGCACGGGGCCCGGCGTGGGCGGGGTTCGAGGCGGGAGCGTCAGTGCGCTCTAAAATCCCTGCGAGATCTCAACCTTCGAAGCGCACTGCAGCGACCGGAGCGAGCCCCGCCCACGCCGGGCCGGGAGCCAACCTCCGGCCCAGACCTACCCCCGAAGGTCGCGCACGATTTCCCGGGCCGCGTTGTACCCGCACGCCCCCATGACCCCGCCACCCGGATGCGTGGCCGCCCCGCACAGGTAGAGCCCGCGCACCGGCGTCCGGTAGTCGGCGTAGCCGGGCACCGGCCGCATGAACGAGAGGCTGCTCAGCGACATGGTGCCCTGCATGATGTTGCCGCCGGTGAGTCCGAAACGCTGCTCGATATCCACGGGCGACAGAATCTGACGCGCGATGACCGACCGCTTGAAGTTGGGCGCGAACTCGTTCATCAGGTCGAAGCACCGGTCGGCGTATTTCTCCTTCTCGTCCTCGAGGGACAGACCCGGCGCCAGAGCGTACGGAAAGTACTGGGTGAACATCGACATCACGTGCTTGCCCGCCGGCGCGATCGTGTTGTCGAGGACCGACGGGATGGTCGCCTCGATGATCGGGTGCTCCGACGGCCGGCCGTACTTGGCGTCGTCGTACGCCCGCTCGATGTACTCCATGGTGGGCGAGATGTGGATCGTCCCACGGTGCTGCGGCCCCGGCGCGGTACCCGGCACGGCGGTGAAGTCGGGCAGCTCGCTGAGGGCCACGTTGATCTTGCAGCTCGCGCTCGCGTAGTCGATGTTGCACACCGCCTCGACGAACTCGGCCGGGAGGTCCCCGTTCCCCATCAACTTGAGAAAGGTGACGTTCGCGTCCGCCCCCGAGGCCACCCGCGAGGCCCGGATCTCGGTGCCGTCCGCCAGCGCCACGCCCTGGGCCGACCCGTTCCGCACCAGGATACGCGCCACCTCCGCGCCGGTCCGGATCTCGGCGCCGCGCTCGCGCGCCGCGCCGGCGATCGCGTTGCTGATCCCGCCCATCCCGCCCCGCACGTAGCCCCACACCCCCCGCACCCCGTTGCACTCGCCCATGAC
Organism: Actinomycetota bacterium; assembly: GCA_013816725.1. Taxonomy (GTDB): domain Bacteria; phylum Actinomycetota; class Acidimicrobiia; order Acidimicrobiales; family JACDEA01; genus JACDEA01. The sequence continues at coordinate 3,062 of JACDEA010000255.1, read as the reverse complement.
GTGATGGAACAGCACGTACGCCGTCCCCGGCATCGACGGCGAGGCCATGGCGCCGATGATGGCGTCGGTGGCCAGCGTCACCTTGAGCTGCTCACTCTCGAACCAGCGGTCGAGGATCGGCGTCGCCGCGCCGGTGAGGATCTCGACGGCCCGCTGGCCGTCGGTGCCGAGCTTCACGAAGGCGAGGCCGAGTCGGGCGAGCTGCACCAGGTTGGCCGGCCGGAACGACCACGGGTTGGGCGGCGTCATCGTCAGCGTGGGCTCGAGAAAGTCGGCCACCCGCTCGAGCATCGTCTCATACCTCGGCAGCGCGTCGGCGTCACGGGGCGAAAACTTGGCGACCTCGCGATGGGTGAGCGCCTTGTCGGGCCCGAGCATCAGCGAGCGCCCGTCCGGAAACGGCGTGAACGAAGACGGGCTCCGTGGCAGCATCTCGAACCCATGCCGGGTCAGCTCGAGGTCCCGGATGATCTCCGGCCGGAGCAGGCTGTTCACGTAGGCCGCGGTCGAGACCTTGTACCCCGGCCAGGTCTCCTCGGTGACACAGGCGCCGCCGAGCACCTCGCGGCGCTCGAGCACCAGCGTCTTGAGACCGGCCCGTGCCGCATACGCGGCCGTCACGAGACCGTTGTGGCCACCACCGATGACGATGAGATCGTACGAGACGGACATGAGGATCGCGGGGTTGGGGTCGCGAATCTTAGGCCGGGCCCGACGTGGGGGGAAGGGAGTGCGTCGATGGAGCGTTTCGTCCGCAGACTTGGGCTCGCTGAGGTTCCGCAGCCCCCGGGCTGCGCCGCTGACGGAGCCACCTACCAAGGAAGCTCTCGCCAACGCCGAAGTGGTAAGAGCCGCCTCCGCTTCGCGTGACGGGCTCATGTCATGAGCGTAGAACGGCGGCCTCCTCGGCGGGCCATCCGCTCACCTACCTCGCGAGCTGAATCTCCGTCCGTGCGTACACGAACCGCCCGTTGTACCCGAACGGCGACGCCGCCGCCCACGGGAACGTGCCGAAGTTGTCGTTGAAGTCTTTCGACGTGTCACCCGCGTCGTCCACGACCACCGTGCTGCTCGGCTGGTCCGGATAGACGTCGAACAGATTCCGCACGCCCACCGACAGTTTCACCAGGTTGAACCGGTATCCCACCTCCGCATCCACCAGACCCTTGCCGCCGTAGCTTTCCCGGCAGAGATTGCAGAAGCCCGGCTGCGCCGACGAGAATCCGCCGTAGTACGACAGCCGGCCCAGCGAGGTGAAGCGGCCAACCCCGTAGTTGGCCTGCAGCGTCCCGCGCCAGTCGGGGCGCTCGTCCTCGATGCCGATCGCCGTTACCGAATCGAGCAGGCCAGGCTCGGTCGAGCCCGCGTCCACCAACACCTGCGGGAGCGGGTCGACGCGCACGATCTTGTTCCGGGTGACGTTGAGCCCCGCCGTCAGCTCGAGCGTGCCGCTCGCCCCCGCGGGCACCCGGTAGCCGGCCGTCACGTCGACGCCCTGGGTGCGAGTGTCGAGGCCGTTGGTGAAGTACTGCACGCCGCCGATGTTCCCGAAGCCGGCGTTGGTCAGGATGTCGACGGTGGCGGCGTCGTCGAAGGTGGCGCCGAGCAGGACCTGGTTGTTGATGCGGATGTGGAAGTAGTCGGCGGTGAGCGTGAGGTTTTCGACCGGCGTCACCACCACGCCCGCGCTCAAGTTGTAGGCCGTCTCCTCCTCGAGCGGCTTGGCGCCGAGGGCCTGGGAGGCCGGGTTGTCGGCCGGGAAGATGCCGACGTCGATGAACTGCCCCGCGATCACGTTCGTGACCACCTTGCTGAAGGCCACCTGGCTCAGCCCGGGCGCCCGGAAGCCGGTGCTGGCCGCCGCCCGGAGCGTGACGCGTGGCGACGGCTGGTACCGCACCGACGCCTTCCCGCTCACCTTCGAGCCGAAGTCACTGTAGTCCTCGAAGCGGAGCGCCACGTCGGCGAGCACCTGCGCGGACAGGTTGGTCTCGCCGTCCGCGTAGAGTCCCACGTTGGTCCGGTGGCGGTCGGTCGCGTCGCCGGGCGCGAAGCCGGGGAACGACTGCGACCCGCCCGGCGCCGGGCCGTCACCGTTCTGGTCGGTGATGCCTCCGTTGACGTACGACGCAAGCTCACCCGAGCGGATCGCGTAGCGCTCCCGCCGGAATACCGCGCCGAAGGCGAGATTCAGCGGCGTGGGAAGGCCGATGCTCACCGGCTTGGCCACGTTGAGCGCGGTGATGAACTCCTCGCGCAGCACCCGGCCGGCGAAGAAGGAGGTCTGATTCGGGACGCCCGGATCATCGGCCGTGCCGAGCACGCCGTCGGCGCCGGGCGCGCAGGCCACGTCGAGGCACGGGCCGAGGGACGCGTTCAGCGTGTTGCCGATGTTGTAGTCGAAGCCGTTGTGGCCGAACTCAGCGCCCACGTCGTAGTTCCACCCGGACACGAGGCCGCGCAAGCCGCCGGCCGCCGAGTAGTCGGTGACGAGGCCGCCGATGGTCGGGAGGTAGCCGAGCGGAAAGATCTGCTGCCAGTTGCGGCCGCTGTCGAAGTAGCGCCGGAACGGGTTGCCGGTGCCGTCGCGATGGCTGTAGCCGCCGAAGCTGTAGATCTCGCTGCTGCCGGACGCGTTGACCGGCATCCGGAAGTTGGCGAACGCCAGCGCGTCCTTCTCCAGGCCGTCGCCCCAGTGATGATTGGGCTGGGGCACCGGATTGTTCTTGTGGGTCACCTGCCCTTTGTCGTTGATCTCGTCGGACACGCCGGTGCCGGCCGCCTCGAACGGATCGGCCCAGGCCCGGTTGGTCGGCTGGCGGTCGCGGAACTCCCCGAACAGGCCCAGGGACCCGCGCCCGATCCCGATGCCGTAGCCGCCGTTCACGTTGACGGTGGTGCCGTCGTCCGCGTAGTCGCGGGTGGTGTACCGCCCCGCGTCGGCGTTGAGGAACGGGGTGAACGCCCCGTCCTTGAGCACCAGGTTGACCACGCCCGCGATCGCGTCCGATCCGTACTGCGCGGCGGCGCCGTCGCGCAGTACCTCGATCCGGTCGAGCGCG
>JACDEA010000254.1 GCA_013816725.1 Actinomycetota bacterium | reverse complement strand
TCGCCAAGGCCGGCCTGGGACAACCACTTCTCGACGGGACGAGGTCGCGGCGTGCGTGCCTCGGAGGGCTTGGGCCCGACGGCGAGGCCGCGCCAGCCGAGGGCGACCGACGTGTACACCAGGTACACGCCGTACGCCCCCGCGATGGCCACGGCCAAGACGATCACCGCGGCGCCGGTCCGAGGATCGACCGGAGGTCGTACCCGGCAGCGGCAAAAGCGCGTGCGGGCCGGACGGGCACGATGCCGGTCCACTCCAGTTCATCGTCGTGGCGCGGCCTTCGAAACACCTCGCTGGTCGTGAATGCGACGGCGTCGGCGCCGCCCTGCAGGTCCTCGACGGCCACGACTTCTTCGACGTGTACGGCGTCGCCTCGGCGGGCGCAGTGAACGACGACGTCGACCGCTTCGGCGACGAGGGAGTTCAACGCCGGCATCGGCAGGTCGCGGGCGACCTCGCTCAGCTGGCACAAGAACCGCAGACGCGTCAACGCTTGGCGAGCCGACCCGGCGTGAATCGTCGTGAGCCCCATGACGCCCGAGGACAACGTGAGCAGGAGCGGCAGGGCCTCCCGGTCGCGGACCTCGCCCACGATGGCGACGTCGGGCGCCATCCGCAGGAACCCGGCGACGAGCCGCCGCAGGTCGACTTCACCGCGATCGGAACGCGCCGGGCGGGTCTGCATGTGAGCGACGTTGGGCAGCGGGACGTCGGCTTCGAAGACCTCTTCGGCGATCACCACTCGCAGCGACGGGTCCAGCTCGGCGGCGCAACACGAGAGGAGCGTCGTCTTGCCCGAGCCCGGTGCTCCGGCGAACACCACCGACAGCCCCGCCCGAACACTGGCGCGCAGGAACGAAGCGACCGGCCCCGAGAGCATGTCGCGGGCGACCAGCTCGTCGAGCGACCGGTAGGCGACGCCGGTGAACTTCCTGATGTTGACGAGCAAGTGGCCGTCCCGCCCGATGTCGCGATGCACGATGTGCAGCCGGGCGCCGCTGTCGAGCTGCGCGTCCTGCAATCCTTCGGCGGGGTCGAGCTTGCGGTGTGACCGAGACGCGTCGTCGAGGAGTTTCGTGAGCGTACGGACGACGTGGTCGTCGTCATGGAACACCTCGTCGTGGTAACCGCTCGGCCCGTGGTGGCGTTTCACGAAGATGGCGTCGGGCGCGTTCACCATCACCTCCCACACGTCGTCGTCCTCGAGGAGGGGGACGAGCGGGCCGTACCCGGCGAGGTTGCGCACCGCTCGCTCGGCGAGTCGCAAGGGCTCGGCGATCGCCGACGCCCGTCGGCCGCGACGGTGTTCCTCGGCCCACCGCTCGATCTCCTCGTCGACCAGGCTGCGCAACTTGTCGACGCCGTCGGCTGACCCGATATCGAGGTCGAGATCCTTGGCCCGGTGCTGAACGGCGCGCTCGATCTCGGCTAGCGGCGACACCCAGGTGTCGGTCACGCGGTGACCTCCGTCGACCATCCGCGCAGTTCGCCGGCACGCAGACGGCGCGCCTGTGGTTGATGGCCGACGACCGCTTGGGCCGCGTCGGCGTCGACCGCCCGGAACGCACCGACGAGCGGGTCACCCAACGCAGCGGGCACCTTCGTCCGATCGTGCAAGCACATTTCGACGTCGCGCTCGGGGATGAAAACCGCCGGGGCCAAGTCGTGGCGGACGGAGTCGGGCAGAAGGGCGGCCAGGGCCGCGTTGAGGCGCGCCCGTGCCCGCGGACTGCGACTGGCGCGGTTGAACACGGGCACGACGCGCGCCGGTGCCGCACCGGCGTCAGCGACGGCGGCGATGACCCGGGCGAGCGAGTACGTGCCTTTGAGACCCGGTGCCCCGACAACGAACACGGCGTCGGCCCGAGTGACTGCGGAACGAGCGAGAGCGTTCCGTTCCTCGACGTCGACGGATCCGCCCTGTGCTTGGCCCTCGAGGTCGGCGTCGCAGTCGCATACGACAGCGGAGAATGCCGTTTGCAAGCTGGCCAGCGCGGCGCCGATCGCGCGGGGGCGCAGCGCCGACCACGCCTCCGGCTGGCGCAGACCGAGAAGCAACGCGTAGCCGCGCTCCGGGACGGCGTAGGCGTGGCTGCGGGCCTGGTCGCGGTCGATGTTCGCCGTGCGGCACTGGTCGACCAGCTCCTGTATCCCCGGGCCGACGTCGCCGGCGTCGTGCAGCATTGCTTGCTCGGCGCGCAGGCAAAGGTCGGCCAACAGCACCTCGCCGGGTGGCCGGCTGCGCTCGGCGGCCCACTGCTGTGCGAACGCGATCGCAAGGGTGGATACGCCGGTTCCGCCTGGTCCGCACAGCACGACGAGCGGCGCGTGGGCGGGAGCGGTGTCGGTGTGGTCGCAACGCGGCGCATCCCACTCCCCGGTCGGCACCATCGCCGCGTGGGTCCGGAGCGCGTCGGTGATCTCGCTGGGGCCGAACCCGTCGGCCAGCGTGTGATCGGCTCCTAGTGCCGTCCAATGGGGGTGACGCGTCGCCGCGTCGACGACGATGACGGTGGCGCCGGCGCCATGGACCGACTCGATGAGGTCGCGGTCGAGCGCAGGAACCGATCCGTCGATGAGCGCGGCGGAGTGCAGTCTTCCCGACCGCAGCCGGACGCGCAGTTGCTCAACCGATACGCACTTCACGAAGTCCACCGGCAGCGAACCGGCGTGGGCCCACTGTCCGAACGCGGCGAACCAGCGCGCTCGCGCCGTGGCCAGGCCGAGTACGACGAAGCGGTCGCTCATCGCGCCGGGCCCGGGCGGGGCGCGCGGTAGGGCTCGGGTGATCCCCCCGCCGGTGCCGCCCCGCTCACGCGAACGAGTGACAGTTGTCCGGCGGAGATCGCGTGTGCGATCGCCATTGCTTGTTGGCTGCTGTCGACCGCAAGGATGACGACCTGGGCCTTGCGATCGCCGAGGGGTCCGGTACCGCCGTCACGAGCCACGACTCGAGCGCCGTCGACCACCGCGATGGTGAACGCATCGGCGCCGGTACCGAACGTGGCGACGACGTCGACCAGCTCGCCGGGCTGCAAACGCTCGCCTAGCGCTCGGGCCGCTTCGATCGGCACTGATATCTGTCGTAGCTCCGGTTGGGCGCCGGCGGCGATGACTGCGCTGGCCTGCACCAGTTCCCCGGCGCCAACCGGCGCAACGACGACGGCGCCGACCAGCCGTTGAGTGCGCGTGAAAAGCCGACCGCGCAGTGCGCCCTCGGGTAGGTGCAACGGGGTGATCGCCAGGTCGCCGGCGTCGATGCGCGCACCGATGGCCAGCGGATGGCGGGCCACGACGTAGCGCTCGAGCGCGGGGTGCCCGCGGCTGTCAGCGATCGAGAACAGAACGACCGTTGCCCCGGCCACGAGCAACGCGCCCAGCGCAGCGCGCCCGTTCGGTACCGACCGCCGCGGCGTGAGGCGCCGCGTGCCGTCGTGGCCCGATCCGACTCGGCCGCCGCCGTTGGTCGATACGTCGAGCGTCCCCGCACCCCTCATCGACTGCCCCTCCTCCCAGGAGGCCGTGCGGCCTCTTCGGGTGGCGATCGGGGGGAAGTGCCAGGGTGCGACGTCGGGGTTCGTTGGCCCGCCGCGAAGTCAACCACGGACTGTCGATGACTTCCAGTGGTTCTTGCGGTGCTTGACGGCCGCTCAGGGGGACGGTTCTATAGTCTTTCGCATGATCCGGTGCGCGGAGACCATCCCCCAAAGACGGCCGCAGCGCTCGTACACTCCGGCTCGATGAGCGACTCGATCCGCTGGATGAGCACGAAAGACGCCTCCGAGCGCCTCGGGGTCACGCTGCGCACGCTGTACCGCTTCATCGATGAAGGGCGGCTGCCGGCGTACCAGGTCGGCCGAGTGATCCGGCTCAAGGCCGACGAACTCGAGGTCTTCATCGAGTCGCTGCGCATCGCCCCGGGCACCCTCGCCCACCTCTACCCCGACAGCCGCACCGACGCCTCGTTCAGCGAGGCCACCGGCACGTAGAGCAACTGGTCGGCGGGAGCGCCCGAGGGGCGCAGCGTGAGCACGTCGTCGCCCACCGCGACCAGGTCGCCCACCAGCGTTTCGGTGCCGCTGGCCAGGCGCACCGGTATCCCTTCGGCAGCGATGTGACCCAGCACGGCCACGAGCCGCCCGCGGGCACCGGCGCGGTCGGCGAACGTCGCCGGCCCCGACGCGCTCTCGGGCCGGACCCACTCCAGCGCCGCCAGTGGCACCAAGCTGAGCTGCGCGC
>JACDEA010000253.1 GCA_013816725.1 Actinomycetota bacterium | reverse complement strand
GGGTTGGTCGCCGCGTTGTTGACGAGTATGTCGAGGCCGCCGAGCCGCTCGATCGTGGCGTCGATGCACGCCGAAGCGCCGACCTCGTCACCGGCGTTGGCCGCGAACCACTCGATGGCGCCGCCGCCGTCGCGTCCGCCGACGTGCGTGGCGATGTCGTCGGCCGCCGGCTTGAGGTTCTCCTCCTTGCGCGACGTGATCATGACGTTGGCCCCCGACGCAGCCATCGCCGAGGCGATGGCCTTGCCGATCCCCTTCGAACCGCCGGTCACCAGTGCCACTCGCCCGTCGAGCCTGAGGTCCATGGCGATCACCCTAGGCTGTGCTTCCGCATGAACCGGTTGGCGGAGGAGACCAGTCCGTACCTTCGCCAGCACAAGGACAACCCCGTCGACTGGTACCCGTGGGGCGACGACGCGTTCGCCCGGGCCCGCGAGGAAGACAAGCCGATCCTGCTGTCGGTCGGGTACTCGGCGTGCCACTGGTGTCACGTCATGGCTCACGAGTCCTTCGAGGACGACGCCACCGCCGCGGTGATGAACGAGCTGTTCGTCAACGTGAAGGTCGACCGCGAGGAACGGCCCGACGTGGACGCGGTGTACATGGAGGCCGTCCAGGCCATGACCGGCCGGGGCGGGTGGCCGATGACCGTGTTCCTCACACCCGACGGCAAGCCGTTCTTTGGCGGCACCTACTATCCGCCCGAGCGGCGCCACGGCATGCCCAGCTTCACCGAGGTTCTCATCGCCATCCGCGACGCGTGGCGCGACCGCAGGCCGGCGGTCATCGACCAAGCCGGCGAGATGGCGGCGGCCATCGAGTCGCGGACGCAGCTGGCGGCGCCGTCGGACGAGCCCCACCTCGGTGTGGAGCTTCTCGAAGGCGCCTACTCGGTGCTCCGCGCTCAGCACGACGACGCGTGGGGCGGCTTCGGCGGCGCACCGAAGTTCCCGCAGCCCTCGATGCTCGACCTGCTCTTGCGCGCCTACTCGCGCAACGGCAGCGAGGAGACGCTCACGATGGTGATCACGTCACTCGACGCCATGGCAGGAGGTGGGATCTACGACCACCTGGGCGGCGGCTTCGCCCGCTACTCCGTCGACGAGTACTGGCTGGTGCCGCACTTCGAGAAGATGCTCTACGACCAGGCCGGGCTGGCGCGCGTGTACCTGCATGCGTGGCAGGTCACCGGGGAGGCGCGGTACCTCCAGGTGGTCGACGAGACGATCGCCTACGTGCTGCGCGACCTGCGGTCGCCGGCCGGCGGGCTCTACTCGGCCGAGGACGCCGATTCCGAGGGCGTCGAAGGCAAGTTCTACGTGTGGTCGCTCGAGGAGGTCGAGCGGATCGGCGGGCAGGACGCGGTCGAGTGGTACGGCGTCACCGCGGCGGGCAATTTCGCCGGCCCGTCGGCCGAGGAGACAGGGCACGGCACAAACATTCTCACCCGGCCGGCTCGCGGCGACCTGTTGCGCCCGCCCGCGGTGGAGGCCGCCCGCCAGAAGCTGTTCGACGAACGCGAGACGCGCGTGCGGCCGGGGCTCGACGACAAGGTCCTCACCGAGTGGAACGCCATGATGCTCTCCGCGCTGTGCGAGGCGGCGGCGGCCACCGGGCGCGACGACTGGCGGCGCGCCGCCGTCGAGATCGGCGAGTTCCTCCTCCACGAACTGCGTGACGGCAACGGTCGTTGGTTGCGCTCCTGGCACGGGGGGCGGGCCAAGCAGCCGGCGTTCGCGACGGACTACGCCTGGCTGGTCGACGCGTTCACCCGGCTGGGCGAGCTGACGGGCCAGGCGCGGTGGATGGCCGAAGCCCGACGGGCGGCCGACGGGCTGCTCGAGCTGTTCTGGGACGGCGAGCGGGGCGCCGTGTTCACCACCGGCGAGGACAGCGAGCGACTGATCGTGCGATCGAAGGACCTGTTCGACGGCGCCACCCCGTCGGCCAACTCCGTGGCCGCCGTCGCCCTCACGCGCCTCGGCGCGCTGGCGGGCGAGGAGCGCTACACCGCCGCGGCGCGCGGCATTCTCGCCCTGCTGTACGAGCCGATCGCCCATCACCCGACGACGTTCACCCACGCATTGGCGGCGGTCGACCTGCTCGTGGCCGGCGTTGATGAGGTCGCCGTCGTCGGCGATCGCCCCGACCTGGTCGAGGCCGTGCAGCGGGCGTTCCATCCCAACGTCGTCCTGGCGTGGGGCGAACCGTTCGACTCACCGCTCTGGCAGGACCGCAAGGACGGTCTGGCCTACGTGTGCCGCCACTACACGTGTCGGGCCCCGGCGCGCACCGTCGACGAACTGCTCGCCCAGCTCTAGGGGTATCCACCAATCGCGGGTGGTCAGGGTTCAGGCTTGGGGGCGTGGCGGTAGAGGCGGACCGGCTTACGCGTGCCGACGGCGCGCTGGGAACGCAGATCGAGTTGCTCGTACTGGCGGTGGGCGGCGGCGCGCTGGCCGCCGTCGACATGAGTACAGGCGGGCTGGTGCGGGCCTCGCTGCCGGCCGACACCCAGCTGGCGCCGTATGACGTCGCGTCGGCCTGTGTGGGCGACGGCCTGGTGTGGGACCCGGCCCAGCCCGAGGCCATCGACCTGACCGGCCCGATCGCGGTGCAGAGCCGCCTGCGCGGCCGCAAGGCCGAGCGGTGCGTGCGCCCGCTCCTCCACCCAGTCGACGAGCCCATTCTCGGGTTGGTCAGCGTGGCAGCGCCGTACTGGACGCTCTGCGGCGACCGTCCGTCTCTGGCCGTCGTCGACCCGGGCAGTCCGCTCGAGATCATCCGCCACGGACGCCGGCTGCACTGCTTCTTCCACTGGCGGGGCAACGTGCTCGACCTACCCATCGTCGACCGGCGCGTGAGCATTTCGATGGCGCAGCGCGGCCAGCAGAACCTGCGCATTCGTCGCCGCTTCGTCGTCGCCCTCACCCCCCCGCACAAGGGCAACTGCTACAAGGTCATCGCCGGCCTACTCCCCCGCGGCTGACGCCGAACCGCGTCAGGCGGCGGCGAGTCTCGAAAAAGCGGCGCGGAAGCGCTCCGTCTGCAGCGTGACCGCGGTGGCGTCGTAGGCGGCCTGGGCGACGAACTGCAGCCCCGTCGGTCGCATGAAGTTGACGCCGTGCACGCGCAACTCCGAAGCCGACGGGCGGAACAGCAGCACGTCGGCACCGCGGCGGCGGGCCGTCGCCATCTCGCCCGACAACTGGCGGGCGGGAATGCGCCGTACCAACTGGCCCAGCGGCCCGGGCGGCACGCCGGTGTCATACGCCATCGGCGCCACCCCGATGATGAGGTCGCACCCACCCTTGCTCGCCAGGTCGAGGTTCGTTGTCGAGCGGGCGCCGCCGTCGACCAGGGTCATGCGTCCGACCTTTACCGGTTCGTACACGCCGGGGATGGCGCACGACGCCAGCACAGCGCGCCAGAGCGGTACGTCGGGCGCGCCGTCCCGGCCGAGGACGACGCGCCGACCCCGCACGATGTCGACCGCGCACAGCCACAGTTCTTCTACCGGCCATTCCTCGGGCAACTCCTCCGCGAACCGTCGTTGCCCTTCGGCATTCGAGAACATGCCGCCCGGGAACACGCGGCGAAGGACCTCGGGGACCTGAATCGGCCACGGCGTGACCGACCGTCCGAGAACGAAGGCCGACCCGACGCCGCGCCGGATGAGGTCGACGGGCGATCGGAAGCGGGGCGAGAAGATCTCGGGCGCGTCGGGACGCTCGCCCTGCAGATCGCAGGCCAGAGCCCAGAAGTCGGCGGTCGTCCACCCCGTACGCAGGTAGCCGCCGAGCACGCTGCCGGCGCTGGTGCCGACGATGAGGTCGGCGCTATTGGGGACGAAGCCGCCCTCGACTTCGAGGGCCCGCAGAACGCCGGCATGGTACGCCATGCCCACGGTCCCGCCCGCGCCGAGGACGAGGCCGACCTTCACGGCGCGGGTTCTACTTGCCGACGGTGCCGGCGGCGAGGTCTTCAGCCATCGCCCACCCGAACGCGATGAGGTAGTCGCCCCGCTCGCGGTTGAGCGGCTTGAAGAAGGCGGCGACTTCGGGATCCATCCCCTCGGGCTTGAGACTCTCGTGGTCCAATGAGCCACACGTCGCGCCGTCGCCGGTGACGACGAAGCTCCGATCGTCGATTCGGTTCTCGGCGCCGAAGCGCTTGGCCAGGCGGCGACTCCACGCCCGCTCCTCGCCGCTCGACTTGTGGCCCGGGCGGGGTACGACGTCCTCGAGACCCTTGAAGGCCTGATAACCGGCGGGGTCGATG
>JACDEA010000252.1 GCA_013816725.1 Actinomycetota bacterium | reverse complement strand
CGCTGTGCATGTACTGCGGCATTTGCGTGGAGGTGTGCCCGTTCGACGCGCTGTTCTGGAGCCCGGAGTTCGAGTACTCCGAGGAGCGCATCGCCAAGCTGCTGCACGACAAGGACAAGCTCGGCGAGTGGATGGAGGGTGTCCCCGAACGCCCGCCCCTCGAGGTCGGCGCCGAGGTCAAGAAGGGCGCGAAGTGACCGAGGCGGAGGCGAAGCCGGCGCCGATGCGGAGGACTCAGTAGCCCGATGGTCGCCCAGAACATCGCCTTTGGGGTCATCGCCGCGGCCATGGTCATCTCCGCTGTGCGCGTCGTCACGGCCAAGAACGTCGTCCGCGCCGCGCTGTACCTCATCATCGTGTTGGCCGGCGTCGCCGCGCAGTACATCCTGCTGGCGGCCGAGTTCACCGCGATCGTGCAGGTGCTCATCTACATAGGTGCGATCATCGTGCTGTTTCTGTTCGGCATCATGCTCACGCGCGCGCCTATCGGACAGGAGGGCGACCTCGACAACGACCAGCGCTGGCTGGCCGGGCTGGTCGCCCTGCTCTTGTTCGGCGTGCTGGCCTACGTCCTCAACGACGCGTTCAACGGCGCCCAGATCCGCCTGAACGTGCCACAGACCACCGCCCAGGTAGGCGACTCCATCTTCGGCGCCTACCTGTTGCCGTTCGAAGTTGTGTCGGTCCTACTGCTCGCCGCGCTCGTGGGCGCCATCGTCCTGGCTCGGCGGGACTAGCCATGATGCTCAACAACTTTCTCCTGTTGGGGGCGGTGCTGTTCTGCACTGGGGTCTACGGCGTGCTCGCGCGCAAGAACGGCGTGCTCGTGCTCATGGCCGTCGAACTCATCCTCAACGCGGTCAACATCAACCTCGTGGCCTTCGGCGCGTTCAATCACACCATCGCCGGCCAGGTGTTCGCGCTGTTCGTTATCGCCATCGCCGCCGCCGAGGTCGGCGTGGGTCTGGCCATCGTCCTGCTCATCTACCGGAACCGTCGCTCCATCGACGTGACCGAGATCGATCTCATGAAGGGCTGACGCGTGGGCCTACTTCGCAACGCGTGGGTCATCCCGGCCATCCCGGCGGCCTCGTTCTTCGTCATCCTGCTCTTCGGCAAGCGCCTGCCCCGGCTCGGGTCCGAAGTCGGCATCCTGTCCCTGCTCGCGAGCTGGTTGCTGGCGACGGGCTGCGCCATCCAGTGGATTCGGCTGCCGCTCGACCACGAGAGCCACCTCCGGGCGCCCGTCACCCGCGGCTTCACGTGGTGGCACACCGGGGACGTCAGGATCGGCGCCGGTATCCACATCGACGGGCTCACCGTGATGATGCTGTTTGTCGTCACCTTCATCTCGCTCCTGGTGCACATCTACTCGAGCGCCTACATGAAGGACGACCGCCGGTTTACCCACTTTTACGCCGCGCTGAGCCTGTTCACCGCGTCGATGCTCCTGCTCGTCGTGGCCGACAACCTGCTGCTGCTCCTCGTCGGGTGGGAGCTGGTGGGGCTGTGTTCGTTCATGCTCATCGGGCACTGGTGGGAGGAGAAGGACAACTCCAACGCCGCGCTGAAGGCGTTCTTCACCACCCGCACCGGGGATGCCGGCTTCATGATCGGCATCGTCATCTTGTTCTTCGCCGCCGACCGCACGTTCAACATCGCGGCGATCAACCACGCCGCGCTCGACGGTCACATCGGCCATGGCGTGCTCCTGGTCGGCGCCATCGCCTTGTTCATGGGTCCGATCGGCAAGAGCGCGCAGTTCCCGCTGCACACCTGGCTGCCCGACGCCATGGCCGGCCCCACGCCGGTTTCGGCTCTCATCCACGCGGCGACCATGGTCGTGGCCGGCGTGTACGTCGTGGCCCGGTGTTACGGCGTGTTCTGGGAGGCCTTCTCGATCGGGAATGGCGGCATCAACCTGGTCGCCATCATCGGAGGCATCACGATCCTCATCGCGGCCGCGCTGGCCTTCGTGCAGGACGACATCAAAAAGGTGCTCGCCTACTCGACGGTCAGCCAGTTGGGCTACATGATCATGGGCCTGGGCGTCGGGGCTTGGACCGGGGCCATCTTCCACCTCTTCACCCACGCGTTCTTCAAGGCCAACCTGTTCCTCGGAGCCGGGTCGGTGAGCCACTCCGGATCCCATCACTCCTTCGACATGAAGAAGGACATGGGCGGGCTACGCGCCCACATGCCCACTACCTATCGCACGTTCCTCATCGGCTCGATCGCGTTGGCGGGCGTACCGCCGCTGGCCGGCTTCTGGTCGAAGGACGAGATCCTCAACGCCGCCGGCAAGAACGGGTTCGCCGTCTTCATGGTGGTCGGCCTGATCGGTGCGGTAATGACCGCGGCCTACATGACGCGCTGCGTCTACCTCACCTTCTTCGGCGAGTACCGCGGCCACGGTCATCCCCACGAGTCGCCGCCGGCGATCACCGGCCCGCTCGTCGTGTTGTCGTTCTTCTCGGTCGTCGCCGGCCTGCTCGCCCTGGGCCAGAAGTTCGGGCACTGGACGCTCAACGACGTCATCGAAGAGGCGCACGTTCCCGAGTTCCCCTTCGCCTGGTCGGCCGCGTTCGTCGGCACGACGGCCGGGCTCATCGGCATCACCATCGGCGCGCTCTACTACTTCCGCAACGCCGGACCGCACCGGCTCACCGAGCGAAGCACCGCGGCCCGCCGCGGGTACGCGCTCTTGGCCAACCGCTACTACCTCGATCACCTCTACACCGGCGTGATCGTCGGCGGCATCAAGGGCCCGCTGGCCCGGGCCGCGTACTGGTTCAATCAGAACGTGCTCGACGGCATCGTCCACGGCGCCGCCGCCGGCGCCCGTGGCGCCGCCACCTTCACCTACGACGTGATCGACCAGAAGGTCGTCGACGGCCTGGTCAACGGAGCCGGCGCGTCGGCCGAGGAGAGCGGCGGCCTCCTCCGCACCATCCAGACCGGCCGGGTCCAGCAGTACGCCGCTGTCCTGTTCGCGGCCACCGCCATCTTCGCCATCGCGCTGATCCGATGGGCATGAAACCGGAAGGAACAACGCTGTGAATTTCGAGAACTGGGCTCTCACCGCGGCGGTGTTCTTGCCGATGGTCGGCGCGCTGCTTCTGATCCTGTGGCCACGCGAGAGCGAGACCAGCCTCAAAGCCGTCGCGCTGCTCACGACGTTGGCCACCGGCGGCGTGGGCGTGTACCTGCTCGCCCAATTCGACTACGACGCCACCGACAAGCTCCAGTTCGTCGCCAATAAGCCGTGGATCGACGTCATCAACAGTCGCTACCACGTGGGCATCGACGGGATCTCGTTGCCGCTGCTGGCGCTGTCGATGCTCATAAGCATCCTCTGCGTCGTCTACAGCTGGGACCACTTCCCCGAGCCGCGCAACCCCAAGGCGTTCCTGATCCTCCTGCTCGTGCTGGAGACCGGGATGAACGGCACCTTCGTGTCGCAGGACCTGATCTTGTTCTTTGTCTTCTTCGAACTCGTCCTGCTGCCGATGTACTTCATGATCGGCGTGTGGGGCGGTGAGAACCGGCAGTACGCGTCGATCAAGTTCTTCCTCTTCACCCTGTTCGGATCGGCGCTCATGATCCTCGGGTTCCTCGCCCTCTACTTCAAAGCCGGGAACACCTTCGACATCCCGGAGCTGATCAACAACGGCTCGTCGATCGCGCACGGCACCCAGCTGCTGATCTTCGGCGGCCTGTTTATGGGCTTCGCGATCAAGGTGCCCATGTTCCCGTTCCACACCTGGCTGCCCGACGCTCACACCGAGGCGCCGACAGTGGGATCCGTCATCCTTGCCGCGGTCCTCCTCAAGCTGGGCACCTACGGCTTCGTGCGCATCGCCCTGCCGGTCCTTCCGGAGGCAGCGCACGCCTGGGCGCCGTGGATCGGCGTCCTCGCCGTGATCGGGATCATTTACGGCGCGCTCGGGTGCCTGGCTCAACGCGACTTGAAGCGGCTGATCGCCTTCTCGTCGGTGGCCCACATGGGCTTCGTGATGCTCGGCATCGCCACCCTCACCAGCTTTGGCATCAACGCCGCCGTATTCGGCATGGTCGCTCACGGCCTCATCACCGGGATGCTCTTCTTCCTTGCCGGCTCCATCGGCGAGCGGTTCCACACGCGCGAGATCTCACGACTCGGCGGGCTCCTGGTGCAGGCGCCGAAGCTGGGCTGGATCCTCGGCTTCTGCGCGATGGCGTCGCTGGGCCTGCCGGGGCTGGCCGGATTCTGGGGCGAGTTCCCGGCGATCCTGTCGGCATACACCCCGGCCGCCGGTCTGTCGCTGCC
>JACDEA010000251.1 GCA_013816725.1 Actinomycetota bacterium | reverse complement strand
GTCGCGAGGTCTCGCTGGATCTTGACCGCGGCGAGGTCCTCGGGATCGTGGGGGAGTCGGGATCGGGCAAGTCGGTGACCGCGCTGTCGATCCTCGGGCTGGTGCCCAACCCGCCGGGCCGGATCACCGGCGGCGAGATCTTGTGGCGCGACCAGGACCTGCTGAAGCTGGACGACGACGCGCTGCGCAAGGTGCGGGGCGCTGAGATCGCGATGATCTTCCAGGATCCGATGACATCGCTCAATCCGGTGTACACGATCGGCCAGCAGATCGTGGAGATGCTGCGTCTGCACCAGGGGGTCAACAAGAAGGAGGCGCGCCGGCGGGCGGCCGAGGTCCTGAGCCTGGTCGGCATTCCCCGGGCTGAACAGCGCCTCGACGACTACCCGCACCAGTTCTCCGGCGGCATGCGCCAGCGGGCGATGATCGCCATGGCGATCTCGTGTGACCCCGACCTGCTCATCGCCGACGAGCCCACGACCGCGCTGGACGTCACCGTGCAGGCCCAAGTGCTCGAGGTGTTGCAGCAGGTTCAGGCCGAAACCAAGGCGGCCATCGTTCTCATCACCCACGACCTCGGCGTGGTGGCCGGCATGGCCGACGACGTGATGGTGATGTACGCCGGCCGCGCCGTCGAGCGCAGCGCAGTCGACAACATCTTCTACGGGCCCGGCCACCCCTACACGCTCGGGCTGCTCGAGTCGCTTCCCCGGCTCGACGAGCGCGCCGGCGGGTTGCGGCTCAACCCGATCAAGGGCCAGCCGCCGTCGTTGGTGAACGTACCGCCGGGGTGTCCGTTCCATCCGCGTTGCGAGTTCGCGCAGTTGCCGTCGCCCTGCGCCACCGAACGTCCCGAGCTGTTCAGCGTGTTGACCTCGCCCGCCCACCGGGCCGCGTGCCACTTCGCCGACGAGGTCGCCGAGCGGTCGGCCGAGCGGTTGAAGCGACGGGCCGAGACGGTGTGACCCCCATCCTCGAGGCTCGGGACCTCGTCAAACACTTCTCGGTGCGGTCCGGCTTCTTCCGGCGCGAGGTGGGCAAGGTCCACGCGGTGTGCGGCATCAGCTTCGACCTGTTCCCGGGCGAGACGTTGAGTCTGGTGGGGGAGTCGGGGTGCGGGAAGTCGACCACCGGGCGTTTGGTCCTGCGGTTGCTGACCGCCTCCGCCGGGTCGATCACGTTCAAGGGCGCCGACGTCATGGCGTTGAAGGGCAAGGACCTGCGCGCCCTGCGTCGCGACGTGCAGATCGTCTTTCAGGACCCGTACGCGTCGCTCAACCCGCGCATGACCGTGCATGCGCTGATCTCCGAGCCGTTGCGGATCCACGGCCAGTACGGCAGCGGCGGCGGCAAGAACGGCGGCCCGTCCGGTGACGAGCGGGTGACGGAGCTGCTGCGCCTGGTCGGCCTCAACGAGGAGCACGCCAGTCGCTATCCGCACGAGTTCTCCGGCGGCCAGCGCCAGCGCATCGGCGTGGCCCGCGCGCTCGCGCTCGACCCCGACGTGCTGGTGCTCGACGAACCGGTGTCGGCCCTCGACGTGTCGATCCAGGCCCAGGTCGTCAATCTGCTCGAGGACCTTCAGGGTCGCCTCGGCTTGGCCTACCTGCTCATCGCCCACGATTTGTCCGTCGTGCGTCATATCTCCGATCGCGTAGCCGTCATGTACCTAGGCAAGATCGTCGAGACCGGCAGCCGCGACGAGGTGTACGAGCGGCCGTCGCACCCCTACACGCAGGCGTTGCTGTCGGCGGTGCCGGTGCCCGATCCCGTCAAGGAGCGCCAACGCAAGCGCATCGTGTTGCGGGGCGAACTGCCCAGCGCGGTGGACCCGCCGTCGGGATGCCGCTTTCGGACGCGGTGCTGGAAGGCGCAGGAGATCTGCGCCGAGGAAGAACCGGCGTTGATCGACCGCGGACAGGGCCACCCCGCCGCGTGTCACTTCGCCGAAAGCATTACGGTCGTCTAAGTGGCTCCCCGCGCGGTCGTGACTGTGCTTCTTGCCGCCGTCGTTGCTGCCGGCGCATGCACGGGTGACCGCACGTCGAGTTCATCGGGTCCCGGCTCGCCCCGCCGCGGCGGCGTGTTGCGCGTCGGCATGACCGCGGGCGACTCCAGCCTCGACCCTGCGCAAGCGCGCACCGTCGAGCAACTGCTCGTCGCCGATCAGCTCTTCGACGGCCTCACCGCCTTCGACGTCAAGACCAAGAAGGCGGTGCCGGCGCTGGCGTCGCGTTGGACGGCGTCGACGGATCAGAAACAGTGGGACTTCTTCCTGCGTTCGGACGCCGCCTTCTCCAACGGCCGCACGATCACCGCGGCCGACGTGAAGTACTCGCTCGACCGAATCGCCACGAAGGGCTCGGGCTCGCCCGGCACCGAGTTGCTCGACGTGGTCGCCGGCTACTCCGACACTGCGGTGAAGGGTTCGGTGCCGTCGCTGGCCGGCGTCACCGCGCCGTCGGCCGGCGTCGTCCACTTCTCGCTGGACCAGCCCCTCGCGGTGTTGCCGGCGGTACTGGCCAGCCCGGTTCTCGCCGTGGTGCCCAAAGAAGCGGTGGAGGCCACCGACCCCGCCGCCGCGTTCGCCAAGAACCCGATCGGCAGCGGGCCATTCGCCGTCGGCGACCGGACCGGCAACCGCGTCCGCCTCGTGCGGGCCAAGGGGTCGAAGGCCAGGCTCGACGGAATGGACCTGCTGGCCTACGAGGGTGTGGCCGCGTCGTACACCGCATTCACGCGGGGCGAGGTCGACTGGAGCCAGGTGCCGCCCGAGCAGGTGGGCGCGGCTAGCCGCCAGTACGGGCGCAAGGGGTTCGTGCCTTACGCAGCCGAGTTGTTCTACGGCATCAACGTGAAGAACTCCAAGTTCGCCGACTTCCGCTTCCGGGAGGCGATCGTACGGGCCGTGGACCGGCGTGCCCTCGTGCGAGCGGTATACGACGACATCTACAAGCCGCTCGACGGGATCGTGGTCGGCGGGGTTCCCGAGTACCAGGACAGTGCGTGCGGCGACCGGTGCGCGCACGACGTGGCCAAGGCTAAGGACCTCGTGACCGCCGTGTTTCCCAACGGCGCCCCCGAGGTGTTCCTCGACTACGACGCCGGCGCCATCCGTGACGCGCTGGCCAAGGCGATCCAGGCCGACCTCAAGGAAGTGGGAATCACCGCCACGCTCCGCCCCAAGCCCTTCAACGACTATCTGAACTTCGAAGTGAGCGGTCAGCAGGAGCTTTTCCTGCTCGGGTGGATCGCTGCCTACCCTGGCGCCGACGCGTTCCTGGCGCCGCTGTTCTCGTCGGCGTCGCGCAACAACCTGGTCGGTTTCAACGTGCCCGCCTTCGACACCGCTCTGAAGACGGCCCGGGCCGAAGCCGACGAGCGGACCCGCACCGCGCTCTACCGCGACGCCGAGAAGATCGTCCTCGGCCAGGTTCCCGTCGTCCCCATCCTCCAGTACGAGGTTCACTCCGTCACCGCGTCGCGCGTCGGCGGCCTCACGCTGTCGCCCACCGGCACCTTCGACGGCGCGCAAGTCTGGGTCCGTAAGTAGTCCGTCGATCATCTCGCCGCTCGGTAGCAGCGCGGAACGCCACGCCCGTGCCGTCGCTCGCCACGCCGTCCCTCGCCTCATCGTCGCTCGCCGCGCTGGCTACATGGCCGCCACAGGCGGCGCGTTGGCATTCTTCGGATGTTGGGGGTCCTTCGGGCCCACAAAGGCGCGTTTCCCGTGACCCCGCACGAGCGCCCAGCCCTCGTTCGTTTTCATCTTGTGGTGCGGCCGGCACAGCGGGTTCAGGAGCGACAGCAGCGTGATCCGGGTCTTGGCCCAGTCCTCGACGTGATCGATCTCGAGCCCCAGCGAGGCGTTGCAGCCCTCGACCATGCACGTCGGTGACAGCCACTGAAGGGCCGACCGCTGATGGGCCCTCGGGCGTCGTGTGAGGTGCGCCACGGTGTGGACGTCCTTGCCCTTGGTCACCACCGCCGCGAGAAAGGCATCGCCGGAATCGATCATGGCCTGCACAACCGATACCGGTACCGGCCCCACCCCGGCGATCTCGCTCAGCTCGTCGCCGATCGGGAAGCCACGGATCAGTGCGTCCCAATCGATCCGCACGAGCACCTTGGTCGCCTTGATCGGCGGGGCGTCGGCTGCTCCCGTACCCGCCGCCCGCCGCGCCATATCGAGCAGCGCGTCGGCCAGGTACGCCTCGTTGGGCTCCCGGCGACCGTCGCGACGGGCCTGTTTGAAGAGTCGCTCCGAAATGGGCCGAAGGACGGCCATGACTTCGGCGAGCACTTCGACCGTC
>JACDEA010000250.1 GCA_013816725.1 Actinomycetota bacterium | reverse complement strand
GAGCTTGGCGACTTGGCCGAATTCGAGCTCGACCGGGGTTTCGCGGCCGAAGATGTTGACGAGCACCTTGAGCTTGAGCTGGTCCTCGTTGATCTCGGCGATGGTGCCGGTGAAGTCGGCGAAGGGGCCTTCGCGCACCCGCACGCTCTCGCCGATCTCGTACAGGGTCTTGGGCTTGGTCTTCTTCGGCGCCTCAGCCCCTTCGACCGGGACTTGAAGGAAATTCTCCACGTCCTTGCGCGACAGCGGCGTGGGCTTGGCGCCGGAACCGACGAAGCCGGTGACGCCCGGCGTGTTGCGCACGACGTACCAGGAGTCGTCGTCCAGCTCGCACCGCACGAGGAGGTAGCCAGGGAACATCTTGCGACTCACCACGACGCGCTTGCCGTTCTTGAACTCGATGACGTCCTCGGTGGGAATGACCACCTCGAAGATGCGGTCCTCCATGTTCATGGAGGCGATGCGGTTCTCGAGGTTGGACTTGACCTTGTTCTCGTAGCCCGCGTAGGTGTGCACGACGTACCACTGGCCGGGGCGGTCGTACGGGCTCTCGACGGCAACGACCTCGTC
This sequence comes from Actinomycetota bacterium, assembly GCA_013816725.1. Classification (GTDB taxonomy): domain Bacteria; phylum Actinomycetota; class Acidimicrobiia; order Acidimicrobiales; family JACDEA01; genus JACDEA01. Next base: position 3,761 of record JACDEA010000250.1, on the reverse strand, counting down.
GTCCTCGCCGTCGCTGGACGCCTCTTCGTCGAGCAGGTCCTCGATGTCGATGACCTCGGCCGACTCGACCGGTGTCTCGGGGGTGGGCTCGTCTTCGGTGATGGCGTCCGGCGCGGGGGCGTCGTCAGTGGCCGTGGGTGTGGTGTCCAGGAAGTCGCTCATGTCTTGAAGAGGTAAAGGACCGCTTTCGCGAAGGCCAGGTCGAGAAGGAATATGAGACCGATGAGCAGGATGAGCGTGACGAGCACGATCATCGAAAGGTTGATGACCTCGCCTCGCGTGGGCCACGCCACCTTGCGCAGCTCGGCGCGGACGTCGCGCAGGAACTGTATGGCCGAGGCGCGTTGGCGCTGCTGGCGGGGCGCGGGACCCTGCGGTCGCCGCTCGCGCGTCTGTACAGCAGGGCTGCCGTCCTCGGACAGCTGCCCTTGCCGCTGCATCTGGCGCTTCATTTGTCGGTTCATGCCCATGGCAACTCCATAACGCCTGCCTCTGACCGCGAGGGGCCAGCAGGGCAGGAGGGACTCGAACCCCCAACCGCCGGTTTTGGAGACCGGTGCTCTGCCAAATTGAGCTACTGCCCTCGGTGGGGGTTTTCCCCCGTCGAGGTTAGCACCGGCGGATCGGCCGGCTCCCGCCGGGACTCAGCTGGCTATGCGGAGGGAGCGACGTCGAGCGCGACTGGCCAGGACCAGCGCGCCGGCCGCGCCGGCGGCGGCGGTGGCCACGGCGATGCCCCCGACATACGCGGCCCGGCGGCCACTGAGGATCGACCGGATGGCGCCGCGCTCACCGGCGGCCTCGATGCTGGCGAAAATCGACGTGAGGGTGCCGGGCGCCGGCTCGAGGACCTCAGTGCGCAGCTGGTGCAGCGACCGGAGGAGCTTGCGGTACTGGACGAGCTCGGCCTGGCATCGCAGGCACGCTTCCACGTGCCCGGCGATCGCGGGGTCGGGCGACCCGCCGCCGTCCATTATCTGGGGCAGCCGCTCGGCCACCGACTCACAGGTGATGGTGTCAGACCGCACGAGCGGCCTCCTCTCCCCGCAGCGGGAACAACCGCTCCCGCAGACGGCGACGAGCCCGGTGCAGGCGCACCTTGGCCGCCGCCTCGCTGATTCCCAGTTCCTTGGCGATGGCTTCGTGAGGAAGGTCATAGACGTCGCGCAGGACCACGACCTGACGAAGGCCGTCGGGCAGCTCACGCAGCGCCTCGGTGACCCGTTCCCGCTCGACCGACGCGTCGAGCCGCGCGTCGGGGTCGTAATCGGGCCGCAGGTCGGCCAGCGGTGCGTCGTCGTCAAGGGTCTCGTGACGGTTCTTGGCCCGCTTGCCCAGCGCTGTCGCGGCGCAGTTGGCGACGATCCGATACAGCCACGTCGAGAACTGCGCGTCGCCCCGGAAGCGCTTCAGGCTCTTGAACGCCCTGAGATATGCCTCTTGGACCACGTCGCTCGCATCCTCCTCGTTGCCGGTGAGGCGGTAGGCGAGCGTGTACGCGTCCGTGTACGTCGCTCTTACCAGCTCCTCGAAGGCCTGCCGGTCACCGGCCTTGGCGGCTGTGACGAGACCGGCCATATCCGGCGCCATCGAGGGATTCGACCCCTGACCTGCGGTTTTGGTTACCGGGTCTCTTTGTGGACGGTGTGCTGACGGTCCCAGCGGCAGTATTTCTTCATCTCGATGCGCTCGCGGTCGTTGACCTTGCTCTTCATCGTGATGTAGTTCCGGCGCTTGCAGACCTCGCAGGCCAGCGTGACGTGTACTCGCTTTTCGTTCTTGGCCATGGGCCTCCAGGGTACCTGAGGAACTTGCTAGCGCTTCTGGTAGCGGCGGGCGGACTCGAACCGCCGACAACTCGATTATGAGCCGAGTGCTCTAACCATCTGAGCTACGCCGCCATGTGTATCCACTGCGCGCCTCTGGCACGACGCTGAGCCCTCTGTGGGAATCGAACCCACGACACCAGCCTTACCATGGCTGTGCTCTGCCGACTGAGCTAAGAGGGCGGGACCGCAGCGAACGATGATAAACGACCGGGTACGCCTCGCTACCGGCGATGACGCCGAGGCCATCCGCACGATCTACAACCTCGAGGTCACCGGGTCGACCAATACCTTCGATCTGGTGCCGCGATCGCTGGACGACCAGCTCGATTGGCTGCGGGCCCACGATGGCGCCCACCCCGCGGCGGTCGCCGTCGATAGGGACGAGATCGTCGTCGGTTTCGGCTCGATCAGCCCGTTCCGGGAGCGCCCGGCCTACGCCACCACGGTCGAGAATTCAGTATTCGTCGCCGACGCGCACCGCGGCGCCGGTGTGGGCAAGGCCATCGTCGCCGAGTTGGTGCGACTGGCGACCAGCCACGGCTTCCACTCGATGATCGCCCGCATCGTCGACGGCAACGAGGCGTCGATCGCGACACACCGGGCGTGCGGGTTCGAGCTGGTAGGCGTCGAGCGCGAAGTCGGTCGCAAGTTCGGCCGGTGGCTCGACGTCGTCGAGATGCAGCGCTTGCTGTAACTCCTGGGAGTCAGCGGCGGACCTACCGGCGCGCGTGGAGCAGCCGGTCGAGGGCCAGCTCGGCGTAGTCGTGGGCCTCGTCGGGCGGCGGCAACAGTCCCTGCTTGGCGGCCGAGAGGTGCGCGCAACTCGTAACCAGGGCCATGTGCGTGAAGGCCTGCGGGAAGTTGCCGAGCGCTTCACCGCTGGCCGGGTCGACCTCCTCGGCGAACAAGCCGACGTCATTGGCCAACGACAACAGGCGTCCGAGCAGGGCGTCGGCCTCCTCGAGCCGGCCGGAATAGGTGAGGCAGTCGAGCAGCCAGAACGAGCACAAGAGGAACGCGCCCTCCCCGCCCTCGATCCCGTCGTCGACCTTGTAACGGTGCACGAGGCCGTCGTGGGCCAGGTCGCGGGTGACCGCGTCGATCGTGGCCGTGACCGCCGGGTGGGTGGTCGGCAGGAGGCCGAGGGCCGGCACCAGCAGCGCGGCGGCGTCGGCTACGGGCGCGCCGACCGCTTGAGGGAACCAGCCGTCGGCGGCGGCTTCTTTCTCGAGATAGATCGCGAGGCGGTCGCGTTCTTCGCGCCAGCGGTCGAGCGGCGTAGCCACGCCGAGGCCGTCGCCCAGTCGCACGGCTCGATCGAGGGCGACCCAGCAGTTCAGTTTGGAGTGGACGAAGTGGCGAGGATCGTCGCGGATCTCCCAGATCCCCTGGTCGGGCAGCGCCCAGCGGTCGCACACGATGTCGGCCAGCCCGGCGAGGAACGCCCAGTTGTCGTCGGTGATCTCGCCGCCGGCCCGGGCGAACAGCCACGCCGCTTCCAGCAGCTGGCCGTAGCAGTCGAGCTGTAGCTGTTTCACGGCGCCGTTGCCCACGCGGACGGGTTGCGACGCGCGGTGCCCATCGAGATGCGTCAACTCTTGCTCTGGCAGGGACCGCTCGCCGCAGATGCCGTACATGATCTGGAGGTCCGTGGGCCGGCCCGCGCCCGTTCGTTCCAGCCAGTGCTTGAACGCCGCCGCTTCGTCGGTGAAGCCCAGGACGAACAGCGAGATCAGCGTGAGGGTGGCGTCGCGGATCCAGGTGTAGCGGTAGTCCCAATTGCGTTCGCCGCCGATCTCTTCGGGCAGCGACGTCGTCGGCGCAGCGATCACCGCGCCGCTCGGCGCGTAAGTGAGGGCCTTGAGGACGAGCGCCGAGCGACGCACCGCGGCGGCGTGTTCGCCGTCATAGCGACAACCGGCCAGCCAACCC
>JACDEA010000249.1 GCA_013816725.1 Actinomycetota bacterium | reverse complement strand
GGGTACCGCTTGGCCCACTCCGGCGTAGAAGCGCCCTTGGGAATGTCGCCTACGTTGAGTGCTGTAGCCATTGCTCCCTTCTAACCCAGACAGCGTGTAACCCAGACAGCGTCTCGCACATGTTACGCGCCGGACTTGCGATCTCCTCGTCGGGGGGTGTCGGCAGGAGTCGCGCTGAACCAGCAAGAATGTACAAGAATGTAAGAGCGCCACCGGCGGGGGACCGCCTAGCAGGCTGTGCTGGGATACTCCGTCTGCAATACCTGTAGGCGACATCCAACTAACTCTCTCGAGGACGGACTAAATGGCCACCACCGCTCGCTCGCCCCGCCGCTCGTCGCGCGCCGCGGCATCGTCGAGCCAGGTTCGCACCGGCGCCATCGGTGCGAAACGCTTCAAGGACAATTTCGACTCGATCGTCGAGAACGTCGAAACGGTGATCAAGGGAAAGAACGACGTCGTCCGACTCGCCCTCGTCGCCATTCTCTGCGAGGGCCACGTGCTTTTCGAGGACCTGCCCGGCACGGGCAAGTCGATGCTGGCCCGGGCCATCGCCCAGTCGATCAACGCCATCAACCAGCGCGTCCAGTGCACGCCCGACATGCTGCCGGGCGACATCACGGGATCCTCCATCCTCGACCAGAAGAAGGGGATCTTCGAGTTCCGACCGGGTCCGATCTTCTGCAACGTGTTGCTGTCCGACGAGATCAACCGGGCCACGCCGAAGACGCAGTCGGCCCTGCTCGAGGCCATGGGCGAGCGGCGCGTGTCCGCCGACGGCGTCACCTATGACCTGCCCCGTCCGTTCTTCGTGCTGGCGACCCAGAACCCGATCGAGCAGGCGGGCACCTTCCCGCTCCCGGAGGCCCAGCTCGACCGCTTCCTGTTCAAGCTCACCATGGGCTACATGAACCGCGACAGCGAGCTCGAGGTGATGTTCGACAACGCCATTCAGCTCTCGATCGAGGACCTCGGCTCGGTCATCGACCCCGAGACCGTCAACGCGATGATCCGCTACGGGGCGACCGTCGACATCGCGCCCGAGATCGGGTACTACATCGTCGACCTCGTCCACGCCACGCGTGCCGATCCCGCCGTATCCATCGGTGGCAGTCCGCGGGCCTCGATCGCCCTGCTGCGCGCCGCACGGGTGCTGGCGGCCAGTGACGGGCGCGAGCACGTGTATCCCGACGACGTGCGCGCCGTGATGCGGCCCGTCCTCGCCCACCGGATCATCCTCCAGCCCGACGCCATCTTGCGGGGCGAGACGGTCGACGCGGTGATCGAGCGGGTCACCGGCCAGGTCAAGGCGCCGGTCTCGGCTCGTGGGCGCCAGCTCGAGGCGGTCGGCGCCAAGTAGTGGCGCCCCGCCTCCGCCGCAGGCCCGCGTCTAGGGCGAAAGCACCCAAGCCGACCGGCGGGGGCTCGGCGGCGCGCGGCGCGCGCGCCCGTCTGGACCGGGTCACCGACGCCTTGGCGCCCGGGGCGATCCGCAAGCGACTCAAGGACTTCCAGCGGGCATCCGGGCTCACAGCCTTGGGCGGCGTCGCCATCCTTGGCTTCGTGGTCATCTGGCTGCTGGCCCGGATCGTGGCCGGCACGGCGATGTACCTGTTTGCCTACGGTGCGCTGCTGCTCGTGGTGGTGAGCTATCTGCTCGCGCCCCGACGCCTCAAGCTCGAAGGCGAACGCACCGGGTTGTTCCCGAGGGCCACCGAGGGCGACCGCCTCGAAGTCGACGTCAGCCTCGTGGCCAAGCGGCGGGTGTCGACCTTCCTGCTCGAGGAGCGGGTCCCCGAACGCCTCGGCCGCACCGTGCGGGTTCCCGTCACCAAGCTGTCGGCCGGAAACGCGGTGAACCACCACTACAGTCTGCGGTGCACGCGCCGCGGCGTGTACGAGGTCGGCCCGCTCGTCGCCGTGGCCAGCGACCCGCTCGGACTCTCACAGCAGGAAACGGTGGTGGCCGACAAGTTCGAACTGCTCGTGCACCCGCGCCTCGAGCTGGTGTCGGACCGGCCGCTCACTCGCCAGTTCGAGGACCCGCCGATCCGCCCGCCGGTGTCCAAGCCCTGGCCCAGCGGCCTGGAGTTCTACGGCATGCGCGAGTACGTCCCCGGCGACGACCTCCGGCGAATCGTGTGGCGGGCGTCGGCCCGCACCGGCCGGATCATGGTCCGCGAAGCCGAGCAGGGCATCACCGACCACATCACGATCATCCTCGACACCGACCGCGGCGCGCACAGCCGCGACGGCGAAGGCATCTCGGAATCCTTCGAGACGGGGGTGCGGGCGGCGGCGTCGCTCGGCGTTCGCCACCTCCGCGAGGGCTACGAAATAAAGATCGAGACCAACGCCGGTCCCTTGACCAGATCGCTCCGCGGCCCCACGTCGCAGCTCATGCTGCTCGACTCTATGGCCCGACTCGAGATGGCGCGCGAGCCGCTCACCAACGTCATCCGGCGAATGCTCACATCGAACAAGCGCGACGCGCACAACATTCTCATCACCCCCCGGCTGGGCCACCTCGAGGCCGGTCAGCTCAAGCTCCTGCTGAACAAGGGCGTGTCGATCCTCGTCGTCGCCCTGCTGTGGGACGACGAGAACGCCGACACGCCGGGTACCGCGGCGGCGCTCGGGTGTCAGGTGGTGGCCGTGCACCCCGGCCAGGACCTGGCGTCGGCGCTGTTCCAGGACATCGGAGCCGGGAACCGAATCTGATGAGCACCACGCTCGACCCCGACCTCAAGGACCTCGAGGAACAGGCCACCGCGCATCTCGAAGCCGACGCCGGCCACGTCGAGGCCGACATCGAGGGCGCTGGCGCGGAGACCGTCGTCTTCGACGAGCGCGAGTCCGCCAACGACGTCCGCTACGCCATCGCCGTGGGCTTCCCGGTGATCGCGACGGCGGTCATGGTCGGCGGCGTCTTCAGCGGCTCCTCATCCCGTATCTATGCCGCCGTCGCCGGCATCCTGGGCATCGCCGTCGCGCTGGGCGCCAAGCGGGCCAGGAACGCGACGCAGAGCTACATCATCATCGCCGTCGGCCTGTTTGCCATCGGGCTTCTCATGGTCGTGCCGTCGGGGCTCGGCAACGTGACCGCCGCCGGCCAGCTGGCGTCGGAGGCCGCTCGGCTCGGCAACGTCACCCGGCCGCCGGTCACGCTCACCCCCGGATGGCAGGCGATCATCGGCTGGTTGATGGGCGTGGTCGGCTTCGGCGCCGCGTGGGTGGCGGTTGCACTCAAGCGGGCACCGCTGGCGCTGCTCGCCCCTCTCCCCATCGCCGCCATCGCCGGCATCAGCGTCCCCAAGACGTCCCAGACCGCGAGCGGCATCGTCGTGCTGGTGCTGTTCGCCATCGGCCTCGGCGTGCTGTCCACCGCAACCGCCGGCGACGTCGAGGGTGAGCGCCCGCCGCTGGCCTACGAGTTGCGGCGCGCCCTTCGCGCCGTCCCGCTGCTCGCCGTCATCACCGTCGCGCTGTACGCGCTGGCCCAGGCCGACATCCTGTTCCCGCACCCGCTCATCGATCCGACCCAGCAGCCGCAGAAGCCCAAGACCGTGCCGCTGTCCGAGGTCAAGGATCGCGTGCTCTTCGAGGTCGAGTCCGTGGCCACCGGGCCGTGGCGCATCGGCAGCCTCGACGTGTACGACGGGCGCGACTGGCGGCTGCCGCCTTTCGGGCAGAACCGTCTCAAAGACGTGCCGGCCAGCGGCATCGTCGACCCCGACCTGGCGCGCGGGGTGCGGGCGACATTCACCGTTGCCGGCCTCGACGGCGCGGTGCTGCCGGCGTTGCCGAACACGGTCGGCGTGGTGGCCAAGGGCCCGAAGCTGGCCTACGACGCCCGCAACGGCAACATCCGCCTGTCGCAGGGCGCGGTGCAGGCGGGCCTGCAGTACACGGTGGTCGCCGCCGCGTTGCCCAACGAGGACGACCTGCGGGCCATCACCAAGTCGGCGCCGGCCGACGTTCGCCCGTTCTTGAAGGTTCCGGCGCCGCCCGCGGCGGTCACCGACCTCATCGCCCGCGCACCGAAGAACTCCAAGTGGGACGAGTTCAACTTCCTCCGCACCTACGCACTCGACAACGTCACCGCCAGCGGCGCCGGCCGGCCGAGCAGCGTGACGCCCGAACGCGTGCAGGACCTGCTGGCCGGTTCGAAGGAAGGGTCGCCGTTCGAGATCGTCGCCACCCAGGCGCTCCTGGCCCGGTGGGCCGGCATCCCGTCGCGCATCGGCTACGGCTTCGACGGCGGCGAGGAGGTCGGTGGCCGTCTACAGGTTCGGCCCCGTCACGGCGCCACCTTCGTCGAGGTGTACTTCCCGGG
>JACDEA010000248.1 GCA_013816725.1 Actinomycetota bacterium | reverse complement strand
CTTCGTGACATGTCGGCGTCCGACTACAGGTCGGCGCCTCCCTGCACGATCGGCGCCGGCGCGCTCCGCCGGAACCGACCGACACCGTTCAGCGAGGCGACGGCGAAGGCCGCGGCGGCGACGAGAACGATGGTGGCGCCCGGCGCCAGCGCCCACTGACGGGCACCGGCCAGCCCTACCACGGCACTGGCCGCACCGATCGCGCTGGCGACCACGAGGGTGGCTCCGAAGGAACGGGCGATGCGCTGCGCCGCACCGACGGGAAGGACCATGAGCGCGGCGACCAGCAAGACGCCGACGATGCGCATCCCGGCTACGACCGTGATCGCCGTCAGCGCCGCGAGACCCAGGTTCAACGCGTTCACAGGGAGGCCGGCGACACGAGCCGCTTCCTCGTCGAGAACGATGCTGAACAACGCTCGCCACGCCACGAGCACGACGACGATGATCACGGCACCGAGGATGGCGATGGTGATGGCGTCGGTGCGGTCGACGGTGAGTATCGACCCGAACAAATAGGTGAGCGTGCCGCTGTTGAGCGACCCGGCCAGCCCGATCAGCACGACGCCACCGGCGATGCCCGAATAGAAGAACAGCGCGAGCGCCAGGTCGCCGCCGGCCCGGCCCCGGCTGCGCAGCCACTCGATGGCGACCGCCGCGCTCACCGCTGCGGCCAGCGCGGTCCATATGGGCCACAACCCAAACAGGAGGCCGGCGGCCACGCCGGCGAAGGCGACGTGGCCGATCCCGTCGCCCAACAAAGCCAGGCGCTTCTGCACGAGGAACGTGCCGATCAACGGCGCGCAGGCGCCGACGAGCACCGCGCCGACCAGAGCGAGTTGCATGTACTCGCGGTCGAACGGATACGGCAGCGGCACCAGGGCGAGCGTCGGGACGATCACGCGTGGTCCTCGAGCCACACCGGGAGGTCAGTGGCGTGGACGCCGAGCGAAATGCCGCCGGCGGCCAGGTCGGCGGGCGGCCCGTCGAAGCCGACCTTGCCGTGCCGCAGCATCAGCACCCGATCGAGGTCGTCGGCCACCGCGCTCAACTCGTGGGACACGAGCAGGACGGTGGCGCCCCGGGCCCGCGACGCCACCAGGGCATCACGGAACCGGCGCTGCGAGTCGGCGTCGATTCCGGCCGTCGGTTCGTCGAGGACGAGCAGCTCGGGCTCGCTGGCCAACGCCTTGGCGATGTAGGCCCGCTGCTGCTGCCCGCCCGACAGCTCGGCCAGGCGCCGGTGACGCATCGCGGTGAGACCAACCGCGTCGAGCGCGGTGTCGGTAGCCACTCGGTCATCTGGTCCGGGACGGCGCCACCATCCGCGGCGGGCGAGGCGGCCGGCATCGACGACGTCCTGAACCGTCGCAGGAAGCAGTTCGGCGACGGTCGGGCGCTGCGGCACATACCCGATGCGCCACCGCTCGGCGAGGGATTCCGGACTGCGGCCGAGGACGGTGACCCGACCGGCCGCGGGCGGGAGGAGGCCAAGCAGGATGCGAATGAGAGTCGACTTGCCCGAGCCGTTCGGGCCCACCAACGCGGTGAACTCGCCGCGGCGCAACTCGAAGGAAACACAGTCGAGCACCGGTGTGTTGGCGTAGGAGAAGCACACGGCGTCGGCGCTGATGACCGCCGTGTCGGCGTCACTCGGGGATTCGAGAACCGTCCTCAAACTCTAACGCCTTCTACTCGCAGTCCAGGGCGGCCCGAAGGGCGGCGAGGTTCTTGCGCATCACGGTGAAGTACGTGGCGCCGGCGCGCGTCTGCGCCGCGGTCAGGCCTTCGAGCGGGCTCAATACGGCGGCTTTCACGTGGGCCTCGCGGGCCAACGCCTGGGCCACCGAGGGGGACACGAGGTCCTCGTAGAACACGGTGGTGACGCCCTTGGCCCGGATCTCGTCGCCCAGCACCGCAAGACGCGCCGCGTCGGGCTCGGTTTCCGGCGCCAGCCCGGCCACGGCCCGTTGCGTCAACCCATAGCGCTTCGCCAGATATCCGAACGCGGCGTGGGCGGTGACGATGTCGCGGCGGGCGCAGGTCTCGAGGCCCCTCTCGAACTCGCCGTCGAGCGCCAACAGTTCCTCGCGGTAACGGCGGCCGTTCGCCCGGATGGCGTCGCCGTGGGCTGCGTCGGCCGCAGCCAGTTGGGTCGTGACGACGTCGGCGGCGCGAGCGAGGAGCCGCGGGTTCTGCCAGAAGTGCGGGTCACCACCCGTGGGCGGCACGTGGTCGAACAGATCAACGGTGCGGCCGGTGCGACGGCGGGCCACCGCCGCGATCGCCGGCTGGAAACGGCCCCCGAGGTAGAAGACCACGTCGGCGTCGAGGATGGCGTCGACCTGGCGGGACGTCAGTTCGAGGTCGTGCGGTTCCACGCCAGCGGGCGTGAGGTTCGAAACCGAGACGCGGTCGCCGCCGGTCCGGCGCGCCATTTCGGCGATGGGGAAGAAGTTGGCGGCGACGTCGAGCCGGCCGCTATTGCGGGCGCGTGGCGAAGCGCAACCCGACGACAGGGCGCCCGCGGTCACCAGCACCGCGAGCACCATGGCCGTCTCCCTCATAATGATAACGGTTCTTACTACCACATCGGCGTCGCCGCAACTCGCGGTGGCAATCTGGCCCGGTGATCGAACTCAGCCCCGCTCAGCAGCGGGTGGTAGGCGCGTTGGCCGAGAAGGAACTGACGACACCGGACAACTACCCGCTCTCGATGAACGCGTTGGTGGCCGCGTGCAACCAGACGACCAACCGCGATCCGGTCGTCACCTTCACCCAGGAGACCATCGAGAACGCGCTGGCCAACCTCAAGAGCAACGGCGTCGCCCGCGTCGTGTACAGCAAGGGCATGCGGGTCGACAAGTACCGCCACGTGTTGCACGACGCACTGTCGCTGGAGGAGGGCGAACTGGCGTTGCTGACTGTGCTCCTCTTGCGGGGACCGCAGACCGGCGCCGAACTACGGGCCCGCACCGAGCGCATGCACCCGTTCACCGATCAGGAGGCAGTCGACGCCGCGTTGGCTCGGCTGGCCGGGCGCGATCCCGCTCTCGTGGCGCTGCTTGCCCGCCAGCCCGGTCAGAAGGAGCCGCGCTGGGTCCATCGCCTCGGCCCGGCGTCGTACCGAGACTTCGCCGCCCCTGCGGCCTCGGCACCGGCGATGGCGCAGACGCCAACGCCAACGCCAACGCCAACGCCGGCGCCAACCGAGCCAACCGAGCCAACCGAGCCGATGGCGTCGCCCGATCGCGTCAGCGCGCTCGAGGCGCGCATTGCCGCGCTCGAGGAGCGTTTGGACATCGCCGGGCTGTAGCTCGCCCGGCCCCCTTTACTCGAACTCTCGGGGTTGCCACCACGGGAACCACTCCGGCATCCCGTCGCTGACCTTCATCGGGAAGGTCGCCGGCCGCTTCTCCAGGAACGACAGCACCCCCTCTCGAACATCGGGGCCCTTCCCCCGAGTGTCGATGCCGCGCGAGTCGACCTTGTGCGCCTCCATCGGGTGATCGGCGCCGAGCATCCGCCACAGCATCTGCCGCGATAGCGCCACTGAAACGGGCGCGGTGTTCTCGGCGATCTCACGGGCCAGGCCATAGGCCACGTCCAGAAGCTCGGCGCGGGGGTGGAGGCTGCGCACGAGGCCCGCTGCGAGCGCCTCGGTCGCCGGGAACACACGACCGGTCGCCACCCACTCCATCGCCCGGCTGATCCCGACGGCCCGCGTGAGAAACCACGACGACGCCGCTTCGGGCACCAAGCCCCGACGGGCGAAGACGAACCCGATCTTGGCGTCGTCGGCCGCCAGGCGGATGTCCATGGCCAGCGTCATGGTGATCCCGACCCCGACGGCCGGGCCGTTGATGGCGGCGATCACCGGCTTGAGCGATTCGAAGATCCGCAGCGTGAGGAGCCCGCCGCCGTCACGCGGTACGCCGCTGCCTCCGGCGCGTGCACCCTGCACGTCGCTGTCGAAGGTCTCACCGCCGCTGGACAAGTCGGCGCCGGCGCAGAATCCGCGTCCCGCGCCGGTCACGACCACGGCGCGGACATCGTCGTCGGCGTCGCTGCGGTCGAATGCGTCGAGCATCTCGGTGAGCATCTGCGCGGTGAACGCGTTGAGTTGGTCAGGGCGGTTCAGCGTGATCGTCGCCACGTTGTCGGTCACCTCGTAGCGAATCTGTTCGTAGTCCACGCCGGTGTTCTACTGCCCCCCGCCATTCTGGAGGCAATGAGTCGCCCTTTCAGCGACCTATTGCCTCCAGAATGAATGATCGGTCAGATCGCGGCTATGTCGGCGACGGTCATGGCCATGGCCTTGGCCCCGTCGAGCACGGC
>JACDEA010000247.1 GCA_013816725.1 Actinomycetota bacterium | reverse complement strand
GCGCGCGGCTGGCACGCGCTGACCCGTCGGGGCATGCAGCTCGATCTTCCCCCCGGCCGCCTGGCCGATGCCGTCGACGCCAACCGCCGGTTCCTGCTCCTTTTCCACGACGGCGGCGACATCACGCCGGGACCGTTCACGTATCACCGCTTCTGGTTCCGCGACGCCGCGTACATGTTGAGCGCGCTCGACGCCTACGGGTTCCACCAGGAATCGCGGGAGGTCATCGACCACTTCCGCGATCGCCAGCGCGTCGACGGGTTCTTTTTGAGCCAGCGCCAGGAGTGGGACGCCAACGGTGCCGCGATCTACGCGATGGCCGAGCACTGGCGCCTCACCGGCGACGGCAGCGTCATCGACGCCACCGCCATCGAGCACGCGGTGCGGTGGATCGAGCGCATGCGCAACCGCAAGCGCAAACGCAGGGACCCGGCGCTCCGCGGCCTTCTGCCGCCGAGCGTCTCGGCTGAGCATCTCGGTCCGCTCGACACCTACTACTGGGACGGCTTCTGGTCGCTGCGCGGGTTGGTGGACGGCGCCGCCATGTTGCGCGCCTCCGGGGCTGAGGAGCCGGCTCGGCGGGCCGAGGAGTGGGCCGTCGGGCTCCGTCGCGACATCGACTCGTCGCTGGCCCTGGTCGAGGCGCGGCTGGGCAGCAAGGTCATCCCCGCCGGGCCCCGCCGTCGCATCGACCCGGCGATCATCGGATCGCTCGTCGCCTGCTGGCCGTTGCGGCTGTGGGCGGCCGATGATCCCCGCATCGCCGCCACCACCGAGGCGATCCGCGAGCGTTTCTGCATCGAGCGGGCGTTCTTCCAGGGGATCAGCCACACCGGGCTCGGTACCTACCTCACGATGCAGCTGGCGTTCGTTGAACTCGAGGCCGGCGACCGCCGGGCCATCGATCGCCTGGAGTGGATGATTGAGGCGGCCATGCCCACGATGACGTGGCCCGAGGCGATCCATCCGCAGCTCGGTGGCGGGTGCATGGGCGACGGCCACCACGGCTGGGCCGCCGCTGATCTCCTCACGTTCGTGCGCCGGATTCTCATACGCGAAACGGGACCGGCCGCCGCGGGGGGCGGTACCGAGAACGGGCTGGCGTTGTGCACGATGTTGCCGGCCGCATGGCAGGGTCAGCCCATCGAGGTGCACGACGCGCCCACGTATTTCGGCCGGCTCTCGTTCGTGCTCCGCTGGCACGGTGACCGGCCGGCCCTGTTGTGGGAGCTGGATAAGCGCAATGATGCGCCGGTGCGGATCACCGCCCCGGGCCTCGACCCGACGTGGTCGACCACCGACCCCCGGGGCGACGCGCTCCTCGGCCCGGTCGGCGTGCCGTGACCACCGTGTCGACGGCAGAAGCCATCGCCTTCCTCCACGCCCACGGCGTGAGGGACGCCGACATCGAGCGGGCGACGGCCGCCGGGCGGTTGCACCTGCTCGTACTCGAGAACCTGGCCCTGGCCGGGACCCCCAAGTACACGCAGGCCGAGGTGGCCGAGCTGAGCGGCTTGTCGACCGAAGACCTGCGCCGCTTCTGGCGGGCGCTGGGCTTTCCCGATGTCGAGCCCGGTGATCGCGCGTTCACCGAGGAGGACCTCAACGTGCTCGGCACGGTGACCGGCAGCATCGCTATGGGCGTCACCGACATCGACGTGGCCGTGCAGCTCACGCGCGTGTACGGCTCGTCGATGGCCCGCATCGCCGACGCCGAGGTGCAATCAGGCTTGTCGCGCACACCCGAGGAGAGCGCGCGGATGGCCGAGCTGTTCGCGCTCACCGGCGGCGGTCCGATCACCGCGGTGGCGACGATCCTCGAACACGTGTGGCGCCGGCACCTCCAGGCGGCCATTCGCCGCCAGACGATGAGCGACGCCGACACCGCGGGCACGCTCACTGTGGGGTTCTGCGACCTCGTCGGTTTCACCGCCATGAGCCAACAGCTCGACGAAGCGGCGCTGGCCGCGGTGGTGAGCCGGTTCGAGGAACTGGCCTATGACACCGTCGCCGCCGGCGGCGGACGCGTCGTGAAGATGATCGGCGACGAGGTGATGTACGTCGTCGACAATCCGACCATCGCCGCCCACATCGGCATCGCTCTGTCCGACGCATACTCGGATGAGGAGAGCCTGTCCGATGTTCGTGTCGGGTTGGCGTACGGGCCGGTGCTCGGTTGGGAAGGCGACTACTTCGGCCCCGTCGTGAACCTCGCTCACCGCATCGTGAACATCGCCTTCCCTGGGACGGTCGTCGTATCGGGCGAGGTGGCCGACGCAATCGACGACGAGACGGGGCTGGAGGTGAGGCCGCTCCGACCCCGCATGTTGAAGGACATCGGCCGCGTGCCGCTCTTCGTCGTGGGCCATCCCGGCGAGGCTCGCCCGCAGTGGCGCGGGCGCACGCGGCGGATGGCTCCGGCCCGCGAGGTTGCCAAGGCGGTGCTCACCGAAGTGGCGCGCCGCCACGGCCTACGCCGTGATGCGGACGGTGGCGATGGCGAAGGGCCCGAGGTCGAAGCGGCCGTCGACGGGGGCGAGCGGCCGGCCCCGTAGGTCGATCAGCCACCCCCGGCGATCGGGCAGGACCACCTCGGTCGGCTCGGCTCGGGGATTGAAAACCCGAACTTCGAGACCGCCGGGCACGCGCCGCAGCGCCGACACCTCGGCGCCGGTGATCTCGAAGGCCGAGCCTTCGCCGCGGTCGCGAGTCCCGCCGCCGTCGGCGACGACTACTTCGAGCGGGAGGAACGCGTCGTCGACCACCGCGTACGGGTCGCGGTGGCCGACGTGCACGGCGTAGCGGGCCTCGACCGGCCCGATCATCTGCGGGCCGTCGAGGGGGATCGGCGGCCCGGCCGGCAGCGGCCGGTACGCCATCTCGACGCGCGATAGCCAACCGGTCGCGCGGAGCAGCGTGAGAGCGAGCACCCGACCGCCGTCGATCAACTCGTACTCGAGCAGCCCTTCGTGGGTGACGGTCACGCCGCCGGCCGACACGAAGCGCCGCGACGGGAATGTCGGCAGCGCGCGTTCGGTGGGGCCGCCTTCGGCTTCGAGACCGCGCTCGACCACCGCGAACGCGCACTCGGCCCGCGACACCGTCGCCGGCTCGGGCAGCGGAAACCAGGCCCGCAGGCGATGGTCGCGGCTGGGATTGTCAAAGCGGGTGTGCACGCGCACGAAGTCGTCACCGGCGTGCAACTCGAGCTGGGTGCGCACCACGACGCGGCGCTCGCCCACGCGGGCCCGCTCCTTGTCATCGATGTACGCCGGCCAGTGGAAGGTCCGGCTGACCTCGAACCGGGCGCGCAGCGGCCCCGACTCGATCACGTCGATCGACACACTGTCGGGCCGGTCGATGATGGTGTCGTTGGCCGGCGGCGAGTAGTTGTACGTGTCGCCCTGGTCGCCGTCGTCGACGAGGCGATCGAAGCCGGCCAGGCCGTTGACCGAGAACGTGCCGACCTCGCCGTCGACCGCGATGGTGAGGATCCCGTTGTCCATGGTGGTGCCGTCGACGGTGACGGGTGGGGCCGTCGAGGGTGCGCCGTTCCACGTCTGCCAGCCGTAGCCCGCCACCGCCTCGGTCCGCACCAGCACCTGACGGCTCGGCGGCTGCTGGATGCGCACCCGCACGGTCATGTCGGGCCGGGCCCCTACGCGGGCGTAGAGGTCGCGCTTGATCTCCTCGATCATCAACTCGGTGCGCAGGCGGGCGTCGGCGTGCATCACGATGTTGAGACCGTCGTCGGTGTCCTCCACGTCGATGGCGTTGACGAACGTGTCGTCGCCGATCTGCTGGCTGCGGATCTCGCCCAGGATGGCGCGCAGGTCGGCGCCGGTGATCGTGACCTCGCCCCTCGACGCCGGCCGGCTGCTCAGCACCTGGGCCCCGTCGACGTCGCCTTCGCCCGGCAGGCGCAGTTCAACGAGTCCGCTGCGCGAGCGGGCTGACGGATTGACGACGACCGGTCCGGCCTCGGCCATCGACCGGCCGAGTGTGTCGAGCGCTCGGCGGGCCAGGCCCTTGGCGATCTCGTCGGCTTCGGCGTAGCGGTGCAGCACGGCGACGCCGACCTGGTCGATGGAGCACGCGCAGATGCTGTCGTGGGCCGCGTTCCGGATGACTTCGGTCCAGGCGATGTCGAGCAACGCGCCGGGCCAACGGTCTTCGTCGACGAACAGCGCGCACAGCGGCTCGGCTCTGCGCTCGAGGTCGCGCTCGGTGCGGGCCGCGGCCTGCTTCACGTCGACTCGGTTCGACGCCACGCCCATCAGGAGGTTGGCCCGGGCGCTCGACCGCAGCTCGCCGGTCCACGCCGGGAGGTCGGCGGTGGGCGCGTC
>JACDEA010000246.1 GCA_013816725.1 Actinomycetota bacterium | reverse complement strand
GACGCGTGCTGCTCAAGCCGGCCGCCCCTGGTACCGGCGTGATTGCCGGTGGCGCGGCGCGCGCCATTCTCGAAGTGGCCGGGATCCATGACGTGCTGGCCAAGTCGCTGGGATCGTCCAACGCACTCAACGTGGCCCACGCCACCGTGGCCGGTCTCAAGGCACTGAAGTCGCCCGACGACGTCGCCCGGAAGCGCGGTAAGTCGCCCGAAGAGGTCACCCCGGTCGGCGTGCTGCGCGCCTACAACGAGCGCAAGCGGGGCACGCACACGCCCGAGGTGGTCGCATGAGTGACCTCAAGGTCACGCAGGTACGGTCGTCGATCGGCGTGAAGCCCAAGCAGCGGGGCACCCTCCGCGCGTTGGGCCTGCGGCGGTTGGGCCAGACCAACACCCTGCCCGATAGGCCCGAGATCCGCGGGATGATTCGCAAGGTCCCGCATCTGATCAAGGTCGAGGAAGTGGATGGCGAATGAAGGTTCATGATCTGAAGCCGGCGCCCGGCTCCAAGAAGGACGCGATCCGCGTCGGCCGTGGTACCGGTGGCCGCCGGGGCAAAACCGCCGGCCGGGGGATGAAAGGCCAAGGTGCGCGCGGCCAGATCAAGCCCGGCTTCGAGGGCGGTCAGCTGCCGTTGGCCCAGCGCATCCCCAAGCTCAAGGGGTTCAAGAACCCGTTCCGGGTCGAGTACGCGGTGGTGAACCTCACCGCTTTGCAGGATTTCGAGGGCGACGAGATCACACCCGACACCCTGCGGGGCAAGGGCCTCGTGCACAAGCACGGCTACGTCAAGGTGCTGGGCCGAGGCGAGCTGTCCCGCGCCGTCACCGTTTCCGCGCACGCCTTCTCCAAGTCGGCTGAGGCCGCCATCACGGCGGCCGGCGGCTCGATCACCAAGCTCCCGCTGCCGTTTGGTGGCGGCCGTCCGCCGGCTAAGGGCAACGCCCTTACCAACAGGTAGTGAGCGAGGTTTCGGCATGACGTTTCTGAACATGTTCAAGGTTCCGGACCTGCGGAACAAGATCATGTTCACGATCTTCGTAATCGCGCTCTACCGCTTCGGTTCGCACATCCCCGTTCCTGGGATCGACTTCAGAGCGGTGCAGAAGCTCACCGACGTGGCGTCAAAGGGTGGCGTTCTCGGCTTCCTGAACCTGTTCTCCGGTGGCGCGCTCACCCGCTTCGCTGTGTTCGGGCTCGGCATCATGCCGTACATCACCAGCTCGATCATCGTGCAGCTCCTTCAGGTCGTCATCCCGAAGCTCGAGCAGTGGCGAGACGAAGGCGCGGTTGGGCAGCGCAAGATCACCCAGGTCACGCGCTACCTCACGGTGGCGTTGGCCATCATGCAGTCCACCGGGCTTGCGTTCGTGTTCCACAACGGCGGACAGGGTTTCCTCGGCCGCAGCGCGTCGAACATCGACGTCCTCCCGCAGTTCACGGTGCCGCGCGTCCTTCTCGTCGTGCTGTCGATGACGGCGGGCACCGCCATGGTGATGTGGCTCGGCGAGCTGATAACCCAGCGGGGCGTCGGCCAGGGGATGTCGATCCTCATCTTCGCCAACGTCGTGAGCGGCCTCCCGTCCCAGGGTGCGGCGATCAGGGCCGAGGCCGGCAATGTGAAGTTCGCGTTCGTCCTCGGCGTCACGCTGATCCTGCTCGTATCGATCGTGTTCATCGAACAGGGGCAGCGACGAATACCAGTCCAGTTCGCCAAGCGAATAGTCGGCCGCCGCATGTACGGCGGGCAGTCGACCTACATCCCGCTGAAGGTCAACCAGTCCGGCGTAATTCCGATCATCTTCGCCAGCTCGGTCCTGTACTTCCCGGTCCTGCTGAGCAACGTCATCCCGTGGGTGGGCGTCAGGAAGTTCGTCGACAACCACCTCGTCGACCCGACCGACATCCTCTATGTCGGCCTGTACGGCATGTTGATCGTCGCGTTCGCCTACTTCTACACAGCCATCGCCTTCGACCCGCACCAGCAGGCCGACGTCATCCGCAAGCAAGGTGGGTACATCCCCGGCATCAGGCCGGGGCCGCCCACCGAACGGCACTTGGCCGGGATCCTCAACCGCATCACGCTGCCGGGCTCGTTGTTCCTGGCCTTCATTGCGCTGCTGCCCGCATTGGCGCTGTCGCTGTTCAACATCCATAACTACCCGTTCGCCGGCACCACGCTGCTGATCGCGGTGGGCGTGGCGTTGGAGACGATGAAGCAGATCGACAGCCAGCTCACGATGCGCAACTACGAGGGATTCCTGAAATGAGCGCCGGGACGTGATTCCCGGAGTGCGCCTCGTGCTGCTCGGGAAGCAGGGGTCGGGCAAGGGCACGCAGGCGGTACGGCTCGCACGGCATTTCGTCGTCCACCACGTGTCGACCGGCGACATGTTCCGTGCCGCGGTCCGAGCGGGAACCGAATTCGGCCGCAAGGCCCGCGAGTACATGGACAGCGGTGAGCTGGTTCCCGACGAAGTCACCATTGGCATCGTCAAGGAGCGCCTCGAGCAGGCCGGCACCAAGCGGCGCGGCTTCGTGTTGGACGGCTTCCCACGCAACGTGGCCCAGGCCCAGGCGTTGTCCGACTACCTGGCCCCGCAGGACATACACCTGGTGATCGACCTCGAAGTGGCGACCGAGGTCGTCCTCAAGCGCCTCGCCGCCCGCCGAGTGTGCTCGTCGTGCGGCACCAACTACAGCGTCGACGTGCCGCCGGCGGTCAACTGGACCTGCGACGTATGCGACGGCGAGGTTGTGCAGCGGGCCGACGACACCGAGACCGCTATCCGGCGCCGGCTCGAGATCTACCAGAAGAACACCGCCCCCCTCGTGGCTTGGTACAAGGACCGCGATCACCTCGACGTCGTGTGCGGCGAGGGCCCGCCCGACGAGGTCACGTCGCGGCTCATCGACACCATCGACCGCCGGCGCGAGGCGGGCGTCTGATGCGGCGCTCGACCGACGAACTGGCCAAGATGCGCAAAGCCGGGAAGGTCGTGGCCGAGATGCACGAGAAGACCCGCGCCGCTATCCGGCCGGGGATCACCACCGCCGAACTCGACCAGATCGCCCATGATGTGATCGACCGCCGCGGCGCCACGTCGAACTTCCTCGGTTATCACGGCTTTCCGGCGGTGATCTGCACGTCGCCCAACGACATGATCGTGCACGGCATCCCCGGGCGCTACGTGCTCGAGGAGGGCGACATCATCTCGATCGACTGCGGCGCGATCGTTGAGGGCTACCACGGTGACGCCGCTTACACCGCCCCGGTTGGCACAATCAGCGCCGAGGCCGCCCGTCTCATCCAGGTCACCGACGACAGCCTGGAAGCGGCGATCAAGGAGATGGTCGACGGCAATCGCCTGTCCGACATCGGCCACGCGGTGCAGTCGGTGGCCGAGGCGGCGGGTTACTCGGTCGTCCGCGAGTACGTCGGCCACGCCATCGGCACCGCCATGCACGAGGAGCCCCAGGTCCCCAATTACGGCGACCCCGGCAAGGGCCCCAAGCTGCGCACGGGCCACGTCTTCGCCGTCGAGCCGATGGTCAACGCCGGCGGTCCCGAGACCCGCGCGCTCAAGGACAACTGGAGCGTGGTGACGGCCGACGGGTCGCTCTCGGCCCATTTCGAGCACACCATCGCCATCACCGACAACGGCCCGGAGGTCTTCACCCGTGCCTGATCGGGGCGCCGTTGGGGAATTTCCGAAGAATCCGCTAGAATTTTCAGTCGGCCTGACGGCGGTTGGCGTCGGTCGTACTTCCCCGTCGAACCCCGCGTAAATCGAAAGGTACTGCACCTGCCTGTTCAGAAAGACAAGGAAGAGGACATCGTGCTCGAGGGCACGATCGTCGAGGCCCTCCCCAACGCCATGTTCAAGGTGGAGTTGGAGAACGGCCACAGCGTCCTCGCTTACAGCGCCGGAAAGATGCGCATGCACCGCATCCGCATCCTGCCGGGCGACCGGGTCCAGGTGAAGATCACCCCGTACGACCTCAGCCGAGGTCGCATCACCTACAGATACAAGTAGCGAGTCGCCATGAAAGTTCGCCCGAGCGTCAAGAAAATCTGCGAGAAGTGCAAGGTCATTCGTCGGCACGGTCGTGTCCAGGTGATCTGCACCAACCCTCGCCACAAGCAGCGGCAGGGGTAGGAGAGGTATGGCCCGTATAGCTGGCGTCGACATCCCCCGCGAGAAGCGGCTGGAGATCTCGCTCACCTACATCTTCGGCGTCGGTCGCACGACCGCGCAGAAGGTGTGCGACGTCGCCGAGATCGATCGCAACACGCGCGTCCGCGACCTCACCGACGAGGAAGTCGCCCGACTGCGCAACTGGATC
>JACDEA010000245.1 GCA_013816725.1 Actinomycetota bacterium | reverse complement strand
GGGCTGTGGGATCTCAAGACGCGCGCACAAGGCGTTCCACCGCTCGCGGTCCTCGGCCAGGTCGATGGCCTCGGGGCTGGTGCCGAGTATCAGGTCGGCGGGCAGCAGGCCGGCGAGCTTCAGCGGCGTTTGGCCCCCCAGGCTGACGATGATGCCGACCAGGTTGCCGCTGCGCTGCTCGGCGTCGACGACGTTGAGCACGTCTTCGTACGTGAGTGGTTCGAAGTACAAGCGGTCGCTGGTGTCGTAGTCGGTCGACACCGTCTCTGGATTGCAGTTCACCATGACGGTTTCGAATCCCGCGTCGCGCAACGCGAAGGCGGCGTGGACGCAGCAGTAGTCGAACTCGATTCCCTGGCCGATGCGATTGGGCCCCGAGCCCAGGATGATGATCCGCGGCCGCCCGGTGTCGCGCACCTCGTCCTCGTCCTCGTAGGTCGAGTAGTGGTACGGCGTGTCGGCGTCGAACTCGGCCCCGCAGGTGTCGACCGTCTTGAACACGGCGCGCACGCCGGCCTTCAAGCGCGCGGCACGAACGGTGGACTCGGCCACGTACCACAGCCAACCGAGTTGGGCGTCGCTGAAACCCAGCCGTTTGGCCCGGCGCCAGTCCGCTCGGCTCATGGGTTCGAACCCGACGTCGAGCAGGCGGGCCCGCTCCTCCACGATCGCCGAGATCTGGTCGAGGAACCACGGATCGACCCGCGTGGCGTCGGCCAGGCGGTCGACGGTGATCCCCCGGCGCAGGGCGGCTTCGAGCTGGAACGGGCGGTCGGGTGTCGCCACCGCGGCGCGGCGCACGAGTTCGGCGTCGTCCAGCTCGTCGAGAATCGCCTCGCCTGGGTCGCAGTTGAGGCCCCATCGGCCGTGCTCGAGGGAACGCAACCCCTTCTGCAAGGACTCGGGGAACGTGCGGCCTATGGCCATCGCCTCGCCGACCGACTGCATGCGGGCGCCGAGCACGTTGGCGGTCCCCGGGAACTTCTCGAAGGCCCACCGCGGCACCTTGGTGACGACGTAGTCGATGGTCGGCTCGAAGCTGGCCGGCGTCATCTTGGTGATGTCGTTGGGAATCTCGTCGAGGCGGTAGCCAACCGCGAGACGCGCCGCGATCTTGGCGATCGGGAACCCGGTCGCCTTCGAAGCCAGCGCGCTCGAACGACTGACGCGCGGGTTCATCTCGATCACGACCATGTCGCCGTTCTCGGGGTTTACGGCGAACTGGATGTTGGACCCCCCGGTGTCGACGCCGATGCGCCGGATGCACGCGAAAGCCGCGTCCCGCATGCGCTGGTACTCCACGTCGGTGAGCGTCTGGGCCGGCGCGACCGTGATGGAGTCGCCGGTGTGCACCCCCATCGGGTCGAAGTTCTCGATCGAGCACACGACGACGCAGTTGTCGGCGTGATCGCGCATCAGCTCCAGCTCGTATTCCTTCCAGCCGGCGATCGACCGCTCGATGAGGATCTCGGTGACGGGGCTGGCGTCGAGACCGAGGGCGGCCATGTGGGTGAGATCTTCGGCGGTGGCTGCGATCCCCGCGCCGGCGCCGCCCAGGATGTAGGACGGGCGCACGATCACCGGGTAGCCGATGTCCTCACCGACCACGAGCGCTTGGTCGACGGTGTAAGCGAAGCCCGACGCGGGGACGGCCAGGCCGATCTCCATCATCGCCGCCTTGAACTTCTCGCGGTTCTCGGCCGTCTCGATGGCCAACGGACTGGCGCCGATCATCTCGACGCCGAAGCGGTCGAGGATGCCCCGTTCGGAGCAGGCCATCGCCAGGTTCAGCGCCGTCTGCCCACCCAGCGTCGGCAGCATGGCGTCGGGTCGCTCGCGCTCGATGACCGCGGCCACGACGTCGGGCGCCAACGGCTCGATGTACGTGCGGTCGGCCACTTGCGGGTCGGTCATGATCGTCGCCGGGTTCGAGTTGATGAGGATCACGCGGTAACCCTCGCTGCGGAGCACCTGGCACGCCTGCGTGCCCGAGTAATCGAACTCGCAGGCCTGGCCGATCACGATCGGGCCCGACCCGATCACGAGGATCGACTCGATGTCGGTGCGCTTAGGCATCGCGCATCAGGCTTTCGAACTGCGCGAACAGGTAGCGGGCGTCGTGTGGCCCGGGCCCTGCTTCGGGGTGGTACTGCACGCTGAACGCAGGAACGTCGCGACAGCGGAGGCCTTCGACGACGCCGTCGTTGAGATTGACGTGAGTGACGTCGGCGCTGTCGATCGAACCGTCCAGGACCGCGTAATTGTGGTTCTGACTGGTGATCTCGATCGCGTCGTCAGCGATGCGCTTCACGGGATGGTTGCCGCCGTGGTGGCCGAACTTGAGCTTGTACGTGCTCCCGCCGAGCGCGGCACCCAGCAACTGGTGGCCGAGGCAGATGCCGAACACCGGGACGCGGCCCAGCAACTCGGTGATGGCGTCGACCGCGTACGTGACGGCGGCGGGGTCACCGGGCCCGTTCGAGAGAAAGACGCCGTCGGGCGCGCGGGCCAGCACGTCGGCCGCCCGGGTCGACGCCGGCACCACCTCGATGGTGGCCATCTCAGCAAGGTGGCGCAGGATCGTGCGCTTGATGCCGAAGTCATAGGCGACGATCCGCAACGGCCCGTCGCCCACGGTGAACGGCGCGTCGCAGCTCACCTGAGCGACCAGATCGACCCCGTCGGTCCCCCGTTCCCCGATGGCCGCCGCCTTGAGATCGGTCTCGTTGGCGGTGCCGAATGCGGCCGCCATCGCGCCGGCCTCGCGGATGTGCCGGGTGAGACGCCGGGTGTCGACGCCGGTGATCCCCGCCACCCCGTGGCGGCGGAGGAACCCGTCGAGGTCGCCGGCCGCCCGCCAGCTGGAGTGGCGCCGGGCCAGGTCGCGTACGACCACGCCGCGGCAGAACGGGCGGCGGCTCTCGTCGTCCTCGTTGTTCACGCCGTAGTTGCCGATATGGGGATACGTGAACGTGATGATCTGTCCGGCGTAGGAGGGGTCGGTGATGACCTCCTGGTAGCCGCTCATCACGGTGTTGAAGACGACCTCGCCAGTGGCGATCCCGTTGGGCGGCAGGGCGCCCATGGCTTCGCCTTCGAAGGTCGTGCCGTCGGCCAGCACGAGCAGGGCCTCGGTGATCGTCGCGCCGCGCCCGGTCATCGCTGCGCCACCCCGTCGAGCACCACGGGTTCGCCGCCGAGAATCGTGTGGCGCACCTTGCCGGTCAGCTTGCGCCCGGCGAACGGCGTGTTACGACTCTTGCTGGCGCCGGCCGCCGGATCGACGATCCATTGGGCGGCGGGGTCGACGACGCACAGATTGGCCGGCGCGCCCTTCTCGACCCACACCCCCTGCTGGCCGGTGAGGCCGGCGATCGTCGCCGGGCGGGCCGACATGCGGTCGAAGATCTGCTGCTCGGTGAGGTCGAGCTCAGTGATGGCCAGGGCCAGCGCGGTCTCCAGCCCGATCATCCCGGGAGGCGCCTCGTCGAACGGCGCTTCCTTGGCTTCGGCTGCATGCGGCGCGTGGTCGGTGGCGATGGCGTCGATAGTGAAGTCCTTTATTGCGGCTTTGATGGCGGCCACGTCACCCGGTGAACGCAGGGGCGGGTTGACCTTGTAGAGCGGGTCGTAACCGGCGACGTCGGCGTCGGTCAGCGTGAAGTGGTGCGGGGCGGCCTCGCACGTGAAGTTCACCCACGCGATCTCACCGGCGTCGGTGGGGAGACGGCGCGCCGCCCGCAGGATCTCGACGGAGCCGGCCGTGGATACGTGCATGAAATGAATGCGGCCACCGGTGAGCCGGGCCAGCGCCAGGTCGCGCAAGATCATCACCTGCTCGGCCTCGGCCGGCATGCCGGCGATGCCCAGGCGGCTCGACCACTCGCCTTCGTGCATCTGACCGCCGGCGGCCAGGCAATCGTCCTCGCAGTGTTGGGCCAAGGTGACCGCGAGCCCGCACGCGTACTCGAAGGCGCGTCGCATGAGGCGCCCGTCCTGCACGCCGGCGCCGTCATCGGTGAACAGACGCACCCCGAGGTCGGCCATCTCGGCCATGGGCGCAAGTCGGTCGCCCGCCCGCCCGACGGTGATGGCGCCAGCGACGTGGACGTCACACAGCGCCGTGGCGCCGAGAGCGAGGACCTCGCGGACGACGGCGGCGTTGTCGATCGTGGGCTCGGTATTGGGCATGGCGATGATCGCCGTGTAGCCCCCCAGCGCGGCGGCGCGGGACCCGCTCTCAACGGTCTCGGCCTCCTCCCGGCCGGGCTGGCGCAGGTGCGTGTGCAGGTCGACCAGGCCGGGGCCGACGATGCAGCCGGCGGCGTCGAGGACGTTCTTGCCTTCCAGGCCCTGTGCGACCAGGGC
>JACDEA010000244.1 GCA_013816725.1 Actinomycetota bacterium | reverse complement strand
CGCCATCGAGAACTTGGGCACTTCGTCGCCGGTCGCGGCGATCGCGACGGACCCGCCGGCGCTCGTCCACGCAGCCTCGCTCCCGAAGACGTCGTAGAACCCGTATTCGGTCAGCGGGATCGGGACCGTCGTCGACCCGTAGGTGAAGGTCATGTCGCCGGCCAGCGGGTCGGCCGCGCCGCCGCCCGCGCCGCCGCCGCCGCGATGGGCCCGCCGCCGGCTTGAGCGTTCGGTAGCCGGGCGCTGATCCGCCCGTGATCCGCGCCCGCTCACGCTTCCGCGCGGATTTCGGCCCGCCTGGCGGAACTAAATCCGCGCGGAACGGAGGGTGGCGCCGATGCGGGCGGCGGTCAGCCACGGCGTGGTGACCGCCTCGGGCCAGAAGACGGGCACGACCGACCAGCCGATCGACTCGAGGGCGGCGCGACGGAGGGCGTCGTTGCGCACCTGGCTGGCGGTGCGATGCCACTTGCGCCCCATCGGTTCGACGGCGACGAGCTCGTTTTCGTAAGCAAGATCGAGCTCGAACTTCTGGTCGGGCGGGACGGGTACGAGCAGCCGCCGCACCGGTTGCCGCAGCCCGTATTCGCGGATGATGTCGTACACGATCACCTCGAACACGCTGTGCGCGGCGCGGCCGTCGGGCCGGTTGAGCAGCACGCTGCGCAGATGCGTCACGCCCGGCACCCCTTTGCCCCGTGATGCAACGAAGCGCAGGAGCGCACCCTCGCTCGTCCTGCCCCGATCGATGGCGTCCTCGACGGCCCGCTCGACCATCGGCATCGCCTTCACCTTCCATGCGTATTCGAGCAGCGTCTGGTTGATGGAGCTGATCGCCATACCGTTGAGCGACGAGGTGAGCGACGGGTCGGTTTGGCGGGTGCGGTGGACGATGACGCCGTGCGGCACAGGCCCGCGCAGAACCGACACGGTGATCTCGACGACGGCCGAGCCGTCGGCGCCGTCGAGGCCGTAGAGCCTCGCCGCAGCGCGACCCATGGCGCGGGCATCGCCGCCGGCGGCGAGGAGCGCCGCTTGCACTTTGTCGACCCAGGTCGGCGGCGCCGATCCCGTTCGGAATACGCCGGCGTGCGGGCGGTGGAAATGGCCCTTGCCGACCAACCTCGCAACCTGACCCCTCGAAAGGTCGGCCGACGCAAGCTGCGCCAGGTCGATATAGCCGCGCTGGCGGCGGGCGATGGCATCGAAGTCGGACACCTTTTCCTCCCCGTGAAGGACACACACGGGGGAAGAGCTGTCGTCACGGTAGCGATGGGGTGCGCGGCACCCAATCGCGCTGAACGTTCTGCGCGGATTTCGGCACGCCTGACGTGCCTGTGATGTCGCGGGACATCCCTAACAGGTGTCGCGAGACATACCTAACACCTGGAGGGCGGACCCGGGCGGCCATACATGGGTTGATACCGGCGGTCGGGCTGGAGCTGGAGGTCGCGCACAGGGCGGCCAGCGATGAACACATGGCAAGCGGTGCCGGTGATCACCACCGTGGCGTGCGAGCCGGTGTGCACTGCCCCTAGCGCGATGCGATAGGGCCCGACGCTCACGGCGCCGTTGGTGACCAGCGCGTCGAAGACCTTGCTGGGCGTTCCCAGTGCCACCGCGGCGGGCCCGCTCTTGGGGGTCTCGTCCCACACGGCCCTCGGCGGCCGGCGTCCGATCGACCGGTGCGGGCGCTTGTCGTTGTAGTAGTGGCGGAACCAGTCCAACTGGGCCTGGAGCTCCTCGATGGAGGAGGCGGGATCCTGGGCGCCGAGGAACTTCTTGACCGTCTGATGGAACCGCTCGACCTTGCCGCAGGTCTGCGGGTGATAGGGCCGCGAGTGGCCGTGGCCGACTCCGAGCGCGGCGACCGTGGCGGCCAAGCCCCCCTCTTTGTCATGGCGCCCACCGCGGAAGGTCCGGGCGTTGTCGGAGAGGAACCGTTCGGGCCATCCGAACTCGCCCGCACCCTTTGCCATCGCCCCAAAGGCCGCTTCGGTCGTGCAGCTCAGCGCCGCCTCGGTGGCCAGTGCCAGGCGGCTGCAGTCGTCGATGACGTCGATGATCTTGACCTCGGCACCATCGGCGAGCCACCACATGGTGTCGTCGATCTGCCAGCACTCATTGGCCCGTTCGGCGACGAATCGCCGATGCGCCCTCTTGGGCGCCTTGGTCGGATCAGCGACGATGAAGCCCCGACGCTTGAGGACCTGCCAGATCGTCGACTCCGACGGGACGGCCTCGAGCACCTCGGCGAGGTGCACCGCAATGGTCGCCGGACCGGCGTCGAGGCCGCAGTCGGCGAGGTCCTTGCGAATCGTGATGATGAGGTCTTCGACTTCGATGCGGGTCCTGTTGGCGACGTGATGGGGAGCACGCGAGCGCGGCTCGAGGTCGTCGGCGGGATCTTCGGTGGCGCGCTTTCGTATGTCATAGAAGGTCCAGCGGCTGATGCCGTGGTCCCGGCAGAACTGCGCAACGTTGAGGTCGTCGAGGTCAGCTTCGGCGATCAGCCTCCGCACACTCATGGGCACTTCCCTTCTGGCCATGACCAAGGGTCACGGCCCACACCTGGGCTGTTAGGGATGTCTCGCGACAGGTGTTAGGGATGTGCTCGAAGATCGCAGGTGCGCCAGGCGGTCCGAAATCCGCGCAGAAGGGCCGAGGGGGGTGCGCGAGCGGCCGTAAACTCGACCGATGAGCCTTTCCGTACTGGCCGAGCGCGACAAGCTCGGGCTGGCCGACGGCCGGCTGTACATCGACGGCGAGTGGGTCGACGGCAGCGACGGCGACACGTGGACGCACGTGCACCCGGCCACCGGTGAGGAGATCGGTAAGTTCGCGGTGGCCAGCGCGGGCGACGTCGACCGGGCCGTCAACGCCGCGCACCGCGCCTTCGACGAATGGGCGACCTGGAAGGCACGTGACCGGGGCCGCTTGTTGCGCCGCATCGGCGAGTCGATCCTCGATCATCAAGACGAGCTGAACCGGCTGCAAACCCTCGACAACAGCCTGCCGTTGTCGTTCGGCGCCATCTACCAACTGTCAGCGCAGATGGCGGCAGACATCTTCGATCACCACGCCGGGTGGGTCGACAAGCTCACCGGTGAGACGCTGCCCACCTACACCGGCGCCGAGTTCTTCTTCATGACGCTGCGCCAGCCGGTCGGCGTGGTCGCGGCGATCATCCCGTGGAACGCGCCGCTCATGTTGTTCGCCAACAAGGTGGCGCCCGCGCTGGCCGCCGGCTGCACCGTCGTACTCAAGCCGTCGGAGTACGCGTCGTTCGCCGCCATCCGCCTGGCGCAACTGGTCGAGGAGGCGGGCACGCCGCCCGGCGTCTTCAACTTCGTCACCGGCGAGGGCGCAGCGACCGGTCAGGCGCTGATCGACCACCCGCGCGTCGACAAGGTCACGTTTACCGGCAGTCGCGCCGTCGGCACGCGCGTGCTGCACGCAACGGCTGACCGCATCGGGCGGGCGTCGCTCGAATTGGGCGGCAAGAGCCCGAGCATCGTGTTCCCCGACGTCGACATCGACGCCACCGCCATGCTGTCGATGGGCATGGTGAGCATGGGCCTGTCGGGCCAGGGCTGTGTGTGCCACACCCGGGTGCTCGTGCACGAGAAGATCTACGACGACCTCGTCAACAAGACGGCCGAGATGGCGGGCATGGCTACCTTCGGCGATCCGTTCGACCCGGCCACCACGTCGGCGCCACTCATCAACGCCCGCCAACTCGAGCGCGTTCTGGGCTACATCGACAAGGGCAAGTCCGAAGGCCGCCTTGTCGCCGGCGGCGATCGTCCCGGCGGCGACCTGGCCGCCGGCAACTTCGTCAACCCCACGCTGTTCGCCGACGTGCCCAACACCGCGTCTATCGCGCAGGAGGAGATCTTCGGCCCGGTGCTGGCCATGCTCCCGTTCAAGGACGAAGCCGACGCCATCCGGCTGGCCAACGAAACGAGCTACGGGCTGGGCGCGTCGGTCCAAACCAACGACATCAAGCGGGCCCTGCGCGTCGCCAAGGCCGTGCGCAGCGGTAGCTTTGGTGTAAACGGCTACACGGTGATGCCCAACGCGCCGTTCGGCGGGTTCCAGCAGTCGGGACTCGGGCGCGAGGGCGGCAGGGCCGGCATCGAGGAATTCACCGAGTTGAAGACCGTGTGCATCGCCTTGGGCGACTCACCGGTCTAACAGCGAACTCCAGCTTCACCTCTGGAGGACACACCCCGGGCTGTCGGGGCGATGTCCTCCAGACGCGTCGGAAAGTGATGGATGGACGACGTAGCGACAAGGTTCGAGGACGCGGTATGGGCCGCAGTCGAAGGGCTGGCCGGCCTCGACGAGCGCGCCCTGCTCGACTCTGAGC
>JACDEA010000243.1 GCA_013816725.1 Actinomycetota bacterium | reverse complement strand
CTGCACACCCTGCGCGCCGACATCGACTACGGCTTCATCGAGGCCAAGACGACCACGGGCCGCATCGGCGTCAAGTGCTGGATCAACAAGGGCGAGGTCATGCCCGAAGGCTTCCGTTCGGCGAAGAGCGCCGACGACCCCGACGGCCCCCCTGCCGGCGCCCCGCCGCGCGGTGGCAGAGGAGGTCGTGGCTGATGTTGATGCCGAAGCGGGTCAAGTACCGCAAGGAGCATCGTGGCCGCATGCGCGGCAATTCCAAGGGCGGCACCACCGTCGCCTTCGGCGAGTACGGGCTCAAGGCGCTGGATCGCGGCTGGGTGACCAACCGCCAGATCGAGGCCGCCCGCGTCGCGATGACCCGCAAGATCAAGCGCGGCGGCAAGGTGTGGATCAACATCTTTCCCGACAAGCCGGTGACCAAGAAGCCGGCCGAGACGCGCATGGGCTCGGGCAAGGGCAACCCCGAGCACTGGGTCGCGGTCGTCAAGCCCGGCCGGGTGATGTTCGAGCTGTCCGGCGTGGACGAGCAACTGGCCAAGGGCGCCATGGAGCGGGCGATCCAGAAGCTGCCGATCCAGGCCCGCTTCGTGACGCGCCGCCAGCAGCAGGAAGAGGTCGAGATCTAATGGCGACCAAGCAGGCAGCCGAGCTGCGCAACCTCGACACCGACGAACTCGAGAGCCGGTTGGTCGAGACCAAGGCCGAGCTGTTCAACCTCCGGTTCAAGCACGTCACCGGCGAACTGCCGAACATGGCCCGGTTGGGTGACCTGCGGCGCGAGGTCGCTCGCATCCTCACGCTCCTGCGCGAGCGCGAGATCGCCGAGTACGAGGCATCACAAGACTTAGGAGCAGGCAATGGCTGACCGACCGAACCGGCGCAAGCTCCGTGAGGGCACGGTGTCGTCCGCGACCATGGACAAGACGGTCGTCGTCAACATCATCGAGCGCGTGCGCCACCGCCGGTACGACAAGACCGTCCAGCGCACCAAGCACCTCTACGCCCACGACGAGGCCAACGACGCCAAGGTGGGCGACCGGGTCCGCGTCCAAGAAACGCGTCCGCTGTCGAAACTCAAGCGCTGGCGCGTCGTCGAAGTCCTCGAGCGGGCCAAATGATTCAGCAAGAGAGCCGCCTGCGGGTGGCCGACAACAGCGGCGCCAAGGAGGTGCTCTGCATCAAGGTGCTAGGCGGCTCCAAGCGTCGCTACGCCGGCATCGGCGACGTGTTCGTGGCCACGGTCAAGGACGCGCTGCCCGGCGCCGCGGTCAAGAAGGGGGAGGTCGTCAAGTGCGTCGTCGTGCGTACCAAGAAGGAGCGGCGCCGCCCCGACGGTAGCTACATCCGCTTCGACGAGAACGCCGCCGTCCTCATCAACGAGCAGCAGCAGCCGCGCGGAACCCGCATCTTCGGGCCCGTGGGCCGCGAACTGCGTGACAAGAAGTTCATGCGCATCGTGTCGCTTGCACCCGAGGTTCTCTAAATGGCTGGAATGAAGTTGAAGAAGGGCGACCGGGTCCGTGTGCGGACCGGCAAGGACCGGGGCAAGGAAGGCGAGATCATGCGCGTCCTACCCAAAGCCGACAAGGTGATCGTCGACGGCGTCAACGTCGTCAAGAAGCACCAGCGCACGACGCGGGCGACGATGCAGGGGGGGATCATCGATAAGGACATGCCGATCCCGGCCGCCAACGTGTCGATCATCTGTCCGGGTTGTGGCCCCACGCGGGTCGGCTACCGGTTCGACGACTCGATTGGCACCGCCGACATCCCCGTGCGCCAGAAGGTGCGCGTGTGCAAGAAGTGCGGGAGCGACCTGTGAGCGACGTCACCGCAACCAAAGAGCGGCCGCGGCTGAAGGCCCGGTACGACGCCGAGATCCGCGCCCAGCTCAAGGAAACGCTGGGCCTGGGCAACATCATGGAGGTCCCGCGGCTCGAGAAGATCGTGGTGAACATGGGTGTCGGCCGGGCCACCCAGCAGGCGTCCCTGCTCGAGAACGCGGTGCGCGACCTCACGATCATCACGGGCCAGAAGCCCCACGTCACCAAGGCCAAACAGTCGATCGCCGGTTTCAAGCTCCGCGAGGGCCAGAGCATCGGCGCCAAGGTCACGCTGCGGGGCGACAACATGTGGGAGTTCTTCGACCGGCTCGTCAGCATCGCCATCCCGCGCATCCGTGACTTCCGGGGCCTCAACCCCGACGCCTTCGACGGCCGGGGCAACTACACGTTCGGCGTGACCGAACAGTTGATCTTCCCGGAGATCGATTACGACAAGATCGACCAGCCACGCGGCATGGACATCACCATCGTCACGACCGCACGTACCAACGCCGAAGGCAAGGCCCTGCTCGACGCCTTCGGCTTCCCGTTCCGACGCGAGGGGCAGTAACAGAAACATGGCCAAGAAGGGTTTGATCCAGAAGCAGCAGCGCAAGCCGAAGTTCAAGGTGCGCGGCTACACGCGATGCCGGCGTTGTGGGCGCCCGCGGGCGGTCTACCGCAAGTTCGGGTTGTGCCGCATCTGCCTGCGCGAGTTGGTGCACGCCGGCGAAGTACCCGGCGTCACGAAGGCGAGTTGGTGAGCGCCCTATGACGATGACCGATCCGATCGCCGACATGCTCACGCGCATCCGCAACGCCAACGTCGCCATGCACGACACCGTGCGCATGCCGTCGTCCAAGTTGAAGGAGTCCCTCGCCAAGCTGCTCGAACGCGAGGGGTACATCTCCGGTTACTCCGTGAGCGACGACCAGGGCCGCCCTGGTCGCATTCTCGAAGTGAACATGAAGTACACGCCCGAGCGCGAGCGCACGATCTCCGGTATCCGCCGGGTGTCGAAGCCGGGCTTGCGCGTGTACACGAAGGCCGACACCCTGCCGCGCGTCCTCGGTGGCCTGGGTGTCGCCGTCCTGTCGACCAGCCAGGGACTCATAACCGACCGCGAGGCGCGCCAGCGTCGCGTCGGTGGCGAGATCCTCTGTTACGTGTGGTGAGGGCAAGGCACTGATGTCACGTATTGGCAAGGCACCCATTCCGGTCCCGAGCGGCGTCGAGGTCTCGCTCGACGGTGGACGGGTCGCGGTCAAGGGCCCGCAGGGCACATTGGAGCGCGTCATCCCCGTGCCGATCACGATCCGCCAGGACGACTCGATCCTCGTGGTCGAGCGGCCCAACGACGAGCGCGAGAACCGCGCTCTCCACGGACTGACCCGGTCACTGGTCAACAACATGGTCGAGGGCGTTACCAGCGGCTTCGTCAAGGAACTGGAGATCGTCGGCGTCGGCTATCGGGCCGCTGCGCAGGGCCCGAACAAGCTCGAACTGGCTCTGGGCTTCAGTCATCCGGTCTTCATCGACGCACCCGACGGCATCGCGTTCGAGGTACCCACCCCCACCCGCATCATCATCCGGGGCATCGACAAGGAATTGGTTGGCCAGGTGGCCGCCAACATCCGCAAGCTTCGCAAGCCCGAGCCGTACAAGGGCAAGGGCGTCCGCTACCTCGGCGAGCACGTCCGCCGCAAGGCCGGAAAGGCGGCCAAGTGATGGCCAACGTCAAGCACACCCACGAGTTGCGGCAGCGCCGTCACCGGCGCGTTCGCAAGCACGTCGCTGGCACGGCCGACCGGCCGCGCCTGGCGGTGTTCCGCAGCAACAAGCACATCTCGGCCCAGGTGATCGACGACGGGAGCGGCCGCACGCTCGCCGCCGCGTCGACGATCGAGGCCGACCTTCGCACCGGCGCCACCGGTAATCGGGACGCGGCCACCAAGGTCGGCCAGCGCCTGGCCGAGCGGGCCAAGGCCGCCGGGGTTACGCGCGTCGTCTTCGACCGCGGCGGCTTCATGTACCACGGTCGCGTCGCCGCGGTCGCCGACGCAGCACGGGAAGCAGGTCTGGATTTCTGATGGCACAACACGGAGGACAGCATCGAGACGGTGGGCGCGACGGCGGTGGGCGCGACAGCGGCGGCGGTTTCGAGGAGCGGTCCATCGGCCGTCCTCGACGCGTTGCCAAGGTCGTGCAAGGCGGGCGCCGGTTCTCTTTCACCGCGCTGATGGTCATTGGCGACGGCAACGGTCGCGTCGGCCTCGGCTACGGCAAGGCCAAGGAAGTGGGCTTGGCCATGCAGAAGGCCGTCGACGACGCCCGCAAGAACGTCTTCACCGTCCCGCTGGCGGGAAGCACGATCATCCACCCGGTCATGGGCGAGAGCGGCGCCGGACGCGTGCTGCTCAAGCCGGCCGCACCCGGTACCGGCGTCATCGCCGGCGCGGGCGTGCGTGCGGTGCTGGAGCTCGCCGGACTCAAGGACGTGCTGGCCAAGTCGCTCGGGACCTCGAACCCGATCAACCTCTGCCGGGCCGCGGAGACGGGGC
>JACDEA010000242.1 GCA_013816725.1 Actinomycetota bacterium | reverse complement strand
GTGCAGGATGCGGCCGGGCTCCTCGTCGTTGCGCGGGTCGACCGTCGTCCCCTGAAAGCGAGCGAGCGTTTGCAGGACGCCCAGCGCGAGGTCGGGGTCGACGATCAGCGCGAACCACGACGTGATCAGCGAGTCGCGCCCGAACAGCGTCATGAACCACGGCGCCCCCGCCGCGATCACGGCCCGCTCCGGGTGGTCGGGGTCGAAGATGCGCAGCGCGCCGAGATCCTCGGCGCTGCGGCCGACGACCTCGCGGAGATCGTCGTGGTCGGTCTGCAGCATCGGTATCTGGCTCCGCCACCGGGCCAGCCGTTGGACCGGCGTCGATCGGTCGACCGACTCGCCGCACTTGTACCGGGGTTCGATGGGCTGCTCGTCGATGATCGGTGAGACCTGGATGCACGTGGACCACGAGCCCGACGCCGGCACGATCACTTCGAACGTCGCCCGTCCGCCGGCGATGACCGCGCCGGGACCGAACTCGACGTGCACGCCGCGCCGGACCGAGCCCTTCTGCGTTCGGTAGGTGAGTGATCCACCTTTCGCTTCGAAGGACCGCTCCCCCGCCTGGGGCTGGCGGCCCTCCTTGACCTCGAAGAGATTGGCGAAGTCGACGTCGACCGCGATCACCAGGCTGCAGTACGCCGGCTCGTCACCGAAGTTTCGGATCTCGATGTCCTCGCGCATGCCCCGGCCGATCCACCGGCTGCGGAACACCATGAGGTGGCTGTCGGCCTTGCCCGGCGTCGGGCGGGTGCGGGCGGCCACCACCGCGCTGAACGGCTCGGACACGGCGGCGGCCAGCGGCTCGGGCGCCTGCTCGTTGATCTCGACCTGGAGGCGGGACAAGAACCGGGTGTCCTGGAAGAACAGACCGTGCGGCAAGCCGGGCACCATGTCGCCCGATCGGCTGGAGATGCAGAACGACGAGCCCTCGACCAGCGTGAGGGTGCCGCTCACGTGGCTCAGCGACGCGCTCTCGCCCTCGAAGTTCCACGGATCGGCCATGCGCCGGGGAGCGTAGTGCTCGGGCATTTCCCCTACCGCGGTAGGGGAAATAGACTTGGGACGTGAGCCCGTCAACTGCGCCGCAGAACGCGTCGGCCTCCGACGATGCCGCGCTGTTCCGGATCGAGGACCTGCACGTGTCCGTCGAAGCCACCCCGATCCTCAAAGGCGTCGATCTGACGGTCGGCCGCGGCGAGGTTCACGCGCTGATGGGGCCGAACGGCTCGGGGAAGTCGACGTTGGCCAACACCCTTCTCGGCAGTCCCGACTACGCCGTCTCCCAGGGCCGCATCCTGTTCAAGGGCGAGGACATCACGTCGTGGCCCACCGACGTGCGGGGCAAGGCCGGCATCTTCCTCGCCTTCCAGTACCCCGAGGAGATCCCCGGGGTCCCCGTGATCCAGTTTCTCCGCCAGGCGCTGTCGGCCCGCAAGGGCATCGACTTCTCGATCCTGGAATTGCGCCTCACGATCATGGAATGGATGGAGCGGCTGGGCATGGACCCGAGCTTCGGCGACCGCTACCTCAACGAGGGTTTCTCCGGCGGCGAGAAGAAGCGCAACGAGGTGCTGCAGATGGCGATCCTCGAGCCCGAGGTCGCCATCCTCGACGAAACCGATTCCGGGCTCGACATCGACGCGCTGCGGGTCGTCGCCAACGGCGTGCGCGAGGTCCAGCGGGCCCGGCCGGATCTCGGCGTATTGCTGATCACCCACTACCAGCGGATCCTCGAGGAGCTGCAGCCCGACCGCGTGCACATCCTCATCGACGGCCGCATCGTCGACAGCGGCGGACCGGAGCTGGCCCGCCGGCTCGAGAAAGAGGGGTACGACGCATGGCGATGACCCCGGCAACGCTCGACGTCGCTGCAATCAAAAAGGACTTTCCGATCCTCGACGTCGAAGTGCACGGCGGCCGCCTCGTGTACCTCGACTCGGCGTCGTCGTCGCAGAAGCCGCAGCACGTCCTCGACGTCATGAACGAGGTGTACGAGACCACCTACGCCAACGTGCACCGCGGCGTGTACGCCATCGCCGAAGAGGCCACCGCTCGCATGGAGGCGGCCCGAGCGAAGGTCGCCCGGTTCATCGGTGCGCCGGCCCCCCGCGAGCTGATCTTCGGCAAGAACGTCACCGAGATGATCAATCTCGTCGCCCATTCGTGGGGCCGCCGCAACCTGCACGAGGGCGACGTCGTGCTCCTCACGATGATGGAGCACCACGCCAACATCGTCCCGTGGTTGATGCTGCGCGAAGAGCGCGGCATCGAGCTGCGGTGGCTGGACTTCGACGACGATTACCAGCTCGATCTCTCGGACCTCGAACAGAAGCTCGACGGCGTGAAGCTCGTCGGCTTGTCGGCCATGTCGAACGTGCTGGGAACGCTCAACCCCGTCCGTCAGATCGCCGACGCTGCCCACGCGTCGGGCGCGCTGGTGTTGGTCGACGCCGCGCAGTACGTGCCGCACAACGCCACCAACGTCATGGAGTTGGGAGTCGACTTCTTCGGATTCACCGGCCACAAGCTGCTCGGCCCCACCGGGGTCGGGTGCCTGTGGGCGCGGGCCGAACTGCTCGAAGCGATGCCACCGTTCCTCGGCGGCGGCGAGATGATCACCGACGTCCGCATCGACGGGTTCGAGCCCACCGAGCTGCCGTGGAAGTTCGAGGCGGGCACGCCGCCCATCGCCGAAATCATCGGTCTGGGCGCCGCCGTCGACTACCTCGAACACCTCGGCATGGACCGCGTGCGCGAGCACGAGCGCGAGCTCACGGCCTACGCACTCCGCACCCTCACCGAACGGCACGGCGACGGCATCGTCATCCAAGGGCCGAAGGACCCCGGCGACCGGGGCGGCGTCATCTCCTTCTCCTACCGGGGCATCCACCCCCACGACGTCAGCCAGGTCCTCGACGAGCGGGGCATCTGCGTGCGAGCCAGTCACCACTGCGCCAAGCCGCTCATGCGCAGGTTGGGCGTGGGCGCGACATGCCGGGCGTCGATCTACGTCTACAACGACGCCGCCGACATCGACGCGCTGTCCGACGCGCTCGCCTACACCGGCGAGTTCTTCCTTGGGAACACCGAAAGATAGGGTCGACCGCCATGCCCGGACTAGAGGATCTCTATCGGGAGATCATCCTCGACCATTACCGCAACCCGCGCAACCGCGGCGAGCTGGCCGCTCCCCCCGCGCAGCGGGTCGAGGGTTACAACCCACTGTGCGGCGACGAGATCGTCGTGTACCTGCTCGTGAGCGACGGCGAGGTCAACGACGTGAAGATCACCGGGCAGGGCTGTTCGATCAGCCAGTCGTCTGCGTCGATGATGTCGGCCGCCGTCAAGGGCAAGACCGTCGACGAGGCCCGGGCGCTGATCCGGGCGTTCAAGGGGATGATGTCGATCCACGAGTCCCGTCTCGAAGGCGAGGGCGACGACGCCGCCGACCAGCTGCTCGAAGAAGTGAAGCTCGGCGACCTCGAGGCTCTGCAGGGCGTCGTGAAGTTCCCCGTGCGCATCAAGTGCGCCACGCTGTCGTGGAACACGCTGGCGCAGGGGCTGGACCAAGCCGCTTCCGCGTAGTTGGACCGCATCGTCGTCGTCGGGGCTGGGCTGGCCGGCCTGCGCGCCGCCGAGACGCTGCGGCGTGAGGACTTCAGCGGTGAACTCGTCGTCATCGGCGACGAGCCGCACCCGCCCTATGACCGGCCCCCGCTGTCGAAGCAGTTCCTGTCGGGCGCGTGGGACATGGATCGGGTGTGGTTGCGGATGGAGGAAGGCCTCGACTTCGACCTGCGTCTCGACATCAGCGCGGTCGCGGTAGACAGCGACACTTCGACGGTGACGTTGAACGACGGGATCGCGTTGCCGTTCGACGGGCTCGTGATCGCCACCGGTGCCTCGCCGCGGGCGCTGCCCGGGTTCGACGACGCCGTCGTTCTTCGCACGCTCGACGACGCCCGTCGTCTGCGGACCTCGCTGCAGCCTGGCGCCCGGGTGACGGTCGTCGGCGCCGGCTTCATCGGCTCGGAAGTGGCGGCCACCGCCGTGGCCATGGGCTGCCAGGTCGAGATCGTCGAAGCCCTGGCCAAACCGCTGGCGCGCGTTTTCCCCGAAGTCGTCGGCGACGTGCTCGCCGATTTGCACCGCGCCAACGGCGTGACACTGCGGCTCGGCGAGGTGGTCGACAGTGCGGACGACCTCGAGGCCGACGTCGTCGTCATCGGCATCGGGGTGGTGCCCAACACGGCGTGGCTCGGCGGTTCCGCCCTGACCGTCGAAAACGGCGTCGTGTGCGACGAGACCTGCGCAGCGGTGGGCGGCGCCGGCCGCGTCGTCGCCGCTGGCGACGTCGCCCGCTGGCCCAACCCGCTCTTCGAC
>JACDEA010000241.1 GCA_013816725.1 Actinomycetota bacterium | reverse complement strand
GTACTCCCCCTCACCGCCGCTGGAGTACCCGCCGTACTCCTCCGGCACTGACAGCCCGAAGGTTCCGATCTCGGCCAGCCCTTCGATGATGTCTTCGGGGATGTCGGCGTTCTCGCGATGGATGTGCTCAGCCACCGGGCGCACCTTGTCGTCGGCGAAGCGCCGGAAGGTGTCCTGCACCATCTCGAAGTCGGCGTCGAGGTGCCGGGGACCGGCCTCCCCCGCGAGGCCGGCGAGGAACTCGGCGCTTCGGTGGGCCCGCACGAAGGGCAGGGCGCCATGGATCATGCCGAGCTCGACGCCCCACGCCGCCTCGCGTCCGAGCATCCGGGAGGCCACGTCGTGGACGGCGTCGGCCACGAACGCCCGGGCGATGCGGTTCTCGACGTCGCCCTTCTCGCCGTAGTCGAGGACGGCCGACGCGTTCTCGACGGCAGCGGCGGCGTGCGCGAGGTCATAGGCGGCGAGCTGGTTGGCGTCCTCGTCGCCCGCCGCGGCCAGGTGCCGCGCCGCGGCGTCGATGACAGCCCGCCCGATCGCCACCGCATCAGCAGCTTCAGTACTCATGAGCGACCAAGCTATTGGGGAGTGAGACACACCGTCCGCCAGCATCCGTTGCTAACGATCTACGTCGGGCTGCTCGTCGCCGGATTCACGGTCTACGGCATCGCCATTGATGCGCACCTCGCGGTGCCCTACGCGCTCGTAGTGACGGGCGGCGCGCTGACCGTGGCGAGCATCCACGAGCGCGTCGGCTTAACGTCGGACGCGTTGTGGGGGCTGGCGCTCTGGGCGACCGGGCACATGGCGGGTGGGACGATCCAACTTGGAGGCGGGCGTGTGCTCTACAACGCGTGGCTCCTTCCGCACCATGCTTTGCGCTACGACCAGGCGGTGCATGTGGTGGGCTTTGGCTTCGCCACCTTGGTGTGCGCGCAGGCTCTGGCCCGGTGGCTCGCACCGAACGCGTCGCGCTTCGGCGTGGGTGTCATCACCGTGATGGCCGGCCTCGGCGTGGGCGCCGTGAACGAGATCTTCGAGTTTTTCACGACGCTGCTGATCGACAACACCAACGTCGGCGGCTACCAGAACACCGGCTGGGATCTGGTGGCCGACCTCGTCGGCGCGATCGTCGCGGCGGCCTACTGGTCCCGCGGTCTCGGCATGCGCCAAGTATCGAAATTGACACAAACTGCAGCCGGAACTTCGAAACCGGCCGGTTGAGGCCCCGAAATCAGGCGGTTTGCCGATTCCGGCTGCAGTCTGTAAACGAATCGGTACTTGGCGCAGGGCGCCGCTCAGGCCGGGCGGCGGGCGACGACGGTGACGAGGGGCGGGAGTACGACGGGGTCGTCGCCGGGGTCGACGCCGGTCATCGCCTCCAGATAGTCGCCGACCGCGCCGCCGACACCAGCGGGCGACTCGCCCCACGCGTCGACGATGTCGAGGCCGGCTTGCCGGACGACCGCGGGCAGGAGCGCGCCGATGTCGGGATGCAGCGCGTCCGGCATTGACATTGGCTCGCCGGCGACGCGCCCCGCGGAGGTGATCGGCTCCTGCGCGACCACCCAGCCACCCAGCCGCACGGCCCGGGCCATGCGTTTGAGCACCGTCAGCGGGTCCACGACGTGGAGCAGCAAGAAGCGGCAGAACGCCAGGTCGACCGACTCCGGCAACACCAGGTCCTCACCCGCTTGGGTCAAGGCCACCACCTGCGCGTGCTGCGCGGCGGCTTTAGCCACCTCATCACGGCGGGCGGGGTCGCTGTCGACCGCGTAGATGCGCCCGTCGTGGCCGACGATCTCGGCCAGGGCAACACTGACGTCGCCGCCGCCTGCCCCCACGTCCACACACGTCCAGCCCTCGCGCAGCCCGAGCCGGTCCAGCGCGGTAACCAGCGGCCGCCGGTACACGTCATTGCGGAGCCCGAGTTCGATAGATGCGAGGCTAGGCGGCGATGCCGACCACCACAGATCCCGCGCTGGCCGACGAGCTGGTCGACACCGTCCGTTCGTTCGTGATCAAGGACGTGCTGCCGGTGGCGTCGGAGTTCGAGCACGCCGACGAATATCCGGCGCACCTCGTCGAGAAGATGAAGGAAATCGGGCTCTTCGGCTGCCTCGTACCCGAGGAGTACGGCGGCCTCGATCTCGACGCGCTGACCTACGCCAGGCTGATCGAGGAGTTGAGCGCCGGCTGGATGTCGCTGTCGGGCGTGCTCAACACGCACATGATGTGCTGCCTTCTCCTGCGCACTCACGGCACCGACGAGCAGCGCAAGCGGTTGCTGCCCCGCCTGGCGGCCGGCGAGGTGCGCGGCGCGCTGTCGTTGTCGGAGCCCGACGCCGGGAGCGACACCGCCAACATCCAGTGCAAGGCGACGCCCGACGGCGACGAGTACATCCTCAACGGCACGAAGATGTGGGTGACCAACGGCGACCGGGCCGGTGTCGTGGCCCTGGCTGCCCGTGCCCCCGAGGGCATCACCTGCTTCATGATCGAGAAGGACCCGGGACCGACCTACCGCGGGATCTCGGTCTCGAAGACGATCGGCAAGCTCGGCTACAAGGGCATCGAGACCGTGGAGATGACCTACACCGACCACCGTGTGCCGGCTGACACCGTCCTGGGCGGACCGGAGAACCTGGGGCGGGGACGCCACCAGATGCTC
Source organism: Actinomycetota bacterium (assembly GCA_013816725.1). Lineage (GTDB taxonomy): Bacteria > Actinomycetota > Acidimicrobiia > Acidimicrobiales > JACDEA01 > JACDEA01. Next base: position 1,756 of record JACDEA010000241.1, on the reverse strand, counting down.
GGCGGCCTCGAGCTGGGCCGGGTCAACATCGCAGCGCGCGCCACCGGCGTGGCCCGCGCCGCGTTCGAGGCGGCCATCGCCTACGCGCAGCAACGCCACACCTTCGGCATCCCCATCGCGCAGCACCAAGCCATCCAGTTCAAGCTGGCCGACATGGCCACGCGGCTCGAGGCGGCGCGTCTCCTGACCCACTCCGCAGCGCGGAAGGTCGACGCCGGCGAGCGGGCCGACGTCGAAGCGGGCATGGCCAAGCTCTTCGCGTCGGAAGCGGCGCTGGAGAACGCCACCGAGGCCATGCGCATCCACGGCGGGTACGGCTACACGACCGAGTTCCCGGTGGAGCGCTACTTCCGCGATGCCCCATTGATGATCATCGGTGAGGGGACCAACGAGATCCAGCGCATGGTGATCGCCCGCGGTCTGTTGGCCCGTTACGCAGCCGAATGACGGCCACCGTCGTCGCCATCGACGACCTCATGGGCGACGGCGGCGCCGCGTCGATGATCGAGCTGTGCGAGCGCTTCGCCCGCTACGGAATGTACAGCCAGGAGCACGTGGAGTCCGACATTGGGCGCGGGCTCCCGCAGCGCTACGACGCGGCCAAGAATTTCGTTAAGACCGGCGGCCGCTTCGCCCGCGACGAGCCGGCGGCCATGCTCGCCGCCCGCACCAACTACTTCCGCGAGGAGTACGCCTACGGGCTCCAGGCTCTGATCGACGGTGTCGAAGCGTTCCTGCATCACGAGGGGTTCGTGGACGCCGCCCGCCAACTGTTCGGCCGCCCCGTCATCGAGCCGGCGATCGTGTTCGCCAACCTGATGGTCCCCGGCCAGGAGCTGGCGGTGCACACCGACGTCCCCGAGTTCCGCGGGTGCAACCGCAAGGTGATGCCGCAATGGCTGCTCGTGGCCATGCATCACTCGCATCTCTTCGACGAGTGGCGCATGCCAATCGCGACGGGTGTTGCCTGGTTCCACGACTGCCCGACCGGCGGCGAGTTCGCCTACTGGCCCGACGGCGCGGGGGGCGCGCCTTTGGCGCACACCGTGCGAACCGACACTGCGCTCGTCCTCGACGCCGACTCGGTGTTCCACGGCGTCGACCGCGTGGCGTCGTCGCGCGCAGAGATGGCGCCGCTCAAGCCCGGCATGGCGCTCGAGTTCGCCGGCGACGGCGAGTGGGCGGTGCGCGGTGGCGACTGTGGCACCGACGTTGCCCGCTACCGGTGGGACGAGCTGCGCTTCAGCGTGTCGTGGAAGGCGTACTGCTTCGCCGACGAAGCCGAGCAGGCGGCCTGGCGTGACCACGCCGACGACCTTTCGATCGACCGTGTCGCGGACCGCTTCGTGGCCGACCTCAAGGATCGCGGCCGGCTGGGCGACGGTCCCGTCACCGTCGGGCCCGAGCTCGGCCAGCTCATCATCGATGAGTACATCGCGTTCCCGACCTGACGGCGGGGCCTCACGCGGTCTTCGCTTTGATGAACTCGGCGAGTTTGGCGATGGCAACAGTGGCTTCCGGAAGCATCGGCGCGAAGGCGTGCCATACGTGGATCATCTCCGGCCACACGTCGACCTCGATGTCGACGCCGGCGGCGCGGGCCCGCTCGGCGAACCGAATCGAGTCGTCGAGCAGCGTTTCGCTGTCGCCGACGTGGATGAGGATGGGCGGGAGACCCGTGAGGTCGGCGTAGAGCGGCGACGCCAGCGGCGCGTGAGGGTCGCCCCCGGCGACGTAGGCGTCGGACATGATCTTC
>JACDEA010000240.1:3570-4450 GCA_013816725.1 Actinomycetota bacterium | reverse complement strand
GCCCTGATCACCTCGAGGTAGTAGTCGCCGTCGAAGCTCGGGTGGATCCCGCCCTGGAGGCACACCTCGGTGGCGCCCTTGGCCTCGGCCTCGACGACCCGCTCGGTGATGTCGGACAGCTCCAGCAGATACGGGGCCCCGCGCAGGTTGAGGGACAGCGGACCCTTGGAGAACGCGCAGAACTTGCATTTGAAGGTGCAGACGTTGGTGTAGTTGATATTGCGGTTGGCCACCCAGGTGACGACGTCGCCCACGGCGCGAGCGCGCAGCTCGTCGGCGACCTGCGCCACTGCGGCCACCTCGGGTCCCCGGGCGCCGAACAGCGTGACGATCTCGTCGACGCCGACCTCGTGGCCCATGAGCACGCCGGCCAGCACTTCGCCGACGGCGCCGCCCGCTCGCGTGAGAGGAGCAGGGACCAATGCGGGAGGCGCGTCGTCGGCGCCCGAGTACCACGCCTCGCCCGGCTCGCGGCCCAACGATTCGGCGTCGGAGCGATCGAGAACCGCGAACCGCATGGCCTCGGCCAGCCAGCGATCGGGCCGCTGCGCGAACTCGGGATAGATCGTGAGCCGGGGCGCCAGCGAGAAGCCCCGTCCCTCGGTCGCTTCGCGCAACACGGCAAGCGCGGGCCACGGCCGCTCGGGGTTGACGTGGTCGGGCGTCACCGGCGACACACCCCCCCAATCGTCGATGCCGGCGTCGAGCAAGCGTCCGAAGTCGTCCGACAGGTTGGGTGGCGCTTGCAGATGGATCTCGGCCGGCAGTACGAGGCGGGCGGCGGCGACCGACCACAGGTATTCGTCCTCAGGGCAGGGCGGTGCGTTGTGCATCGCGGTGCCGTCCTTGGGCAGAAAGTTCTGGACGATGACTTCCTGCA
>JACDEA010000240.1:0-3560 GCA_013816725.1 Actinomycetota bacterium | reverse complement strand
TCGAGACGGTCGCCACGGGACTCGCCGATGCCGCACAGGATCCCGGTGGTATAGGGGACGGCCAGGCGGCCGGCGGCGTCGAGCGTCGCCAAGCGGCGCTCCGGCGTCTTGTCCGGCGCGCCGCGGTGGCAGTCGAGACCGGGGTTGAGCGACTCGAGCATCATCCCTTGCGACGCCGACACCTCACGCAGGCGGGCCAGGTCGTCGGCGCCCAGGGCGCCCGGGTTGGCGTGGGGCAGTAGTCCGGTCTCGTCCCGGACGAGCGCAGCCATGGCGACGAGGTAGTCGACGGTCGACGCGTAACCCCGCGCCGCCAGCCACTCGCGGGCGACGGGATAGCGGTCTTCCGGACGCTCGCCCAGCGTGAAAAGCGCTTCGTGACATCCGACCGCGGCACCGGCGGCGGCGATGCGCACCACCTCGTCGGGCTCGAGGTACGGCGCCTGAACGCGGGCGGGGGGCTGCGCGAACGTGCAGTACCCGCAGCGGTCGAAACACAAGTGGGTCAGCGGAATGAACACCTTGGGGGAGTACGTGATGCGTGTGCCGGTGGCCAGGTCGCGCGCCGCGGCGGCCGCGGGCAGCAGTTCAGCGAGTGACGCGTGCAGCAGGTCGTCTCGATTCACGGGCGCGCTGCTCACGGTTGGGCCGCCTCTCTGTCTACGAGCCACACGACTCGGTCGGCCCGCACTCGCGTCGCCGGTACGTCATCGCCACGAAGCACCTTCTGGAGCGCGTCGCGTTTGTCGGCACCGCACACCGTAAAGATCACCTGGCGCGCCCGCGCTATTCCCGACAGCGTCAGCGTCATGCGCTCATGTGGGTTGGCGCCGGTGGGGTCGGTGTTGCGGGCGACCAGCCGTCCGGGGTCGGCGTCGAGCGCGGTGGAACCGGGGAACAGCGACGCGGTGTGACCATCGGCGCCCAGCCCCAAGTGCACGACGTCGATGCGGCCCAGTTCGCCGATCTTGAGCTGGTACGGGTCGGTGCCGTCCTCGCACCGCATCGGGTGGACGGCGTTGGCCGCGCCCACCCGTTCGAGTAGCGCCTCGCGGGCGAGGCGGTAGTTCGAGTCGGGGTCGTCCTGCGGCACGCAACGCTCGTCGCCCCAGTACACGTCGACCGCCCACCAGTCGATCTGTTCGGCGCCGTCGGCCGCCAGGCGCTCGTAGGCCAGCCGCGCCGTTTCGCCCCCCGACAGGGCGAGGGAGAACGTGTCGCCCGGCCGGGAATGGAACGCCTCGATCACCCGCTCGGCGAATTCGCCGGGCACATCTTCGACGACGACAAGCTCCCCGTTCATGTCCGGCGAACTCTAGGGGCGACTGCACCACTACCGGACGTTCGCCGCTCTACCCCGTGAGGGGGTCGTGCCAGTGATCGCCGTCCTGATCGAGGATGCGGGCGGCCTCACCTGGTCCCCAGCCACCCGCCCGGTAGCGGGTGATGGGCGTGTCGTCGTCTTTCCAGGCGTCGAGGATCGGCTGCACGATGCGCCACGCTTCCATGACCTCGTCGCTGCGGATGAATAGCGTGGGGTCGCCCACCATGGCGTCGAGGAGGAGCCGCTCGTAGGCGTCGGGCGCGCTCTCGGCAAACTCCTCGGCGTACGTGAAGTCCATCGACACCGTGCGTACCTCGAATTCCTGGCCGGGGACCTTGGCGCCGAACCGCAGCGTGATGCCCTCGTCGGGCTGGATGCGGAGGACGAGCAGGTTGGGGCCAAGTTTCAGGGTTTGGCCGGAGGCGAAGGGCAGATGGGGGACGTCCCGGAACTGGAGCACGACCTCGGTGGCCCGGGCGGCCAGACGTTTGCCGGTGCGGATGTAGATCGGAACCCCGGCCCACCGCCAGTTGTCGACCTCGAGGCGCATGGCCATGAACGTCTCGACCTGGCTGTCGGGGGCCACGCCTTCTTCGCCGGTGTAGCCGACATACTGCGCCCGCACGACATGACGGGACACGTCCTCGGCTGACAGCGACGGCACCGCGCGCAGCGCCTTGACCTTCTCGTCGCGGATGCCCTGCGCGTCGATGGACACCGGCGGCTCCATCGTCGTCAGCGCCAATACCTGCATCACGTGGTTCTGGACGATGTCGCGCAGCGCGCCGGCGGTCTCGTAGAAGCTGCCCCGGTGCTCTACGCCGATCTCCTCGGCCACGGTGATCTGCACGTGGTCGACATAGCGCCGGTTCCAGATCGGCTCGAAGATGGTGTTGGCGAAGCGCAGCGCCAACACGTTCTGAACGGTCTCTTTTCCGAGGTAGTGGTCGATGCGGTAGATGCTGCGCTCCTCGAAGACCGCGTGCAGGCACTCGTTGAGCTGGCGGGCGGTCTCGAGGTCGCGTCCGAACGGCTTCTCGATGACGACGCGTCCGGACCCGAGGTCGTGGCGGCCAAGAGCTTCGACGACCTCGGCGAACACCGTCGGCACCGTGGCCAGGTAGAAGACGGGCGGCAGGTCCAGCTCGGCCAGCACCGTCTTGAGCGCGTCGAAGGTCTCGTCGGCGGCGTAATCGCCGGCCACGTAGCGGAACCGCTGGGCGACCTCCTTGTACTCGGCGCTGGCGTCGTCGACGGCGTCGAGGGCGCGCTGCTGGAAGCCGGCGTCGTTCATCTCGGTGCGGGCGACGCCCACCAGCGTGAACCGATCGTCGAGCCGCCCGTTGGCGGCCAGCCGGTCGATGGCCGGCAACAGCTTGCGCGACGTGAGGTCACCCGACGCACCGAACACGACCAGCGCTGTGGGCGGTGCCTTGCGCGTTTCGCTAGCCACCGCCCGTCCCCAATTTGGGGTCGGTGGCCGCTCCCTCCACGCCGGCGTCCTGCTCGCCGGCGCCGGCCGCCTCCGCGGCGACCTGCGCGGCCGATGCTTCGGTGAGCACCTCGTGGCCGCCGAACTGGTTGCGGAGCGCGGCGACGATGCGGGCGGCGAACGCGTCGGGCTGTTGCGACCAGAAGCGGGCGAACAGCGACGCGGTGATGGCCGGCGCCGGCACGCCGCGGCGGACGGCCTCTTCGACGGTCCAGCGGCCCTCGCCCGAATCGGCGACATAGCCCTTGATGTGGCTCAGCTCGTCCTCGTTGGCCAGCGCCAGTTCGGTCAGCTCGAGAAGCCAGGATCGCACCACCGATCCCTGGTTCCACAGCGACGCGATCGCATGGAGGTCGAGATCGAACTCGGTGGCCGAGTCGAGCAGCGCGAAGCCTTCGGCGTAGGACTGCAACATGCCGTACTCGATGCCGTTGTGCACCATCTTGACGTAGTGGCCGGCCCCGGCCGGGCCGACGTGCGAGTAGCCGTTCTCGGGGGCCAGGGCCAGGAAGATGGGCTCGAGCCTCGCCACCGCGTTCTGGTCGCCGCCCACCATCAGGCAGTAGCCGTTCTTCAGACCCCACACGCCGCCGGACACACCGGCGTCCACGAAGTGGATCCCGCGCCCGGCCAGGGCGGTGGCGTATCGCTGAGCTTCGGCGAAGTGCGAGTTGCCGCCGTCGATGATCGTGTCGCCGGGGTCGAGCAGGTCGGCGACGGCGTCGACCGTCGACGCCGTCGGCG
>JACDEA010000239.1 GCA_013816725.1 Actinomycetota bacterium | reverse complement strand
GGCCGGGGCGATCGGCCGGGCCCTCGACAACGGCGACCTGCGCGCCCGCCTCGGCGCCGCCGGACGCGAGCGCGTCCTCGAGAAGTTCACTTGGCGCAAGACGGCCGAGGGCACCGTCGAGCAGTACCGCCTCGAGCTGTCCATGCGGAGCTCGGGCTAGATGCTGACAGTCGACTACGACCGCTTGGGTGTCGCCGCCGGCGACCGCCTGCTCGACCTGGGCGCCGGCGGGGGGCGCCACGCGTTCGAAGCGTCACGGCGGGGCGCGCGCGTCGTCGCGCTGGACGCCGACGCCGCCGAGCTGAAGGACGTGGGCGGCACCTTTGCCGCGATGGGCGCGACCGACGTGGGCGCGGTCAACGGCGACGCGCTGGCCCTGCCGTTCCCCGACGCGTCGTTCGATCGGGTGATCGCCGCCGAGGTACGCGAGCACATCCCCGAGGACCGCACCGCGATGGGCGAACTCGTCCGGGTCCTGCGGCCGGGCGGCACGATCGCCGTCACCGTGCCTCGCTGGTTCCCCGAGTTGGTGAACTGGGCGCTGTCCGACGAGTACCACAACGTGCCCGGCGGCCACATCCGCATCTACCGCCACTCCACGCTGGTCGGTCGCCTGCGCGACGCCGGGCTGCGCTACCGGGGCACCGGGTTCGCCCACGGCCTGCACTCGCCCTACTGGTGGCTCAAGTGCGCGGTCGGGGTGCGCAACAACGACCACCCGCTCGTAAAGGCGTACCACCGCCTGCTCGTGTGGGACATCGAGAAGGCGCCGGTGGCGACCCGCCTCCCCGAAGCGATCCTCGGTCCCGTCATCGGCAAGAGCGTCGTGGTCTACGCCGAAAAGCCCCTCGACGGCTGCGCCGAAAAGGCGGCCTGATGCTCTCGCCGGCCGAGCGCGCCGCCACTGCGCTCACGATCGTCGCCGATCAACAGCCCGACGGGTTGATCCTGTGGTCGCCTGGCGGCCACGCCGATCCGTGGAACCACGTCGAAGCGGCCATGGCCCTGTCGCTCCTGGAGCACCGGGTCGAAGCGGAGCGGGCGTATGAGTGGCTGGCCCGCAACCAGCATCGCGACGGCGCCTGGTTCAACTACTACTGGGCCGACCGCGTCAAGGATGAGCGCCGCGACACCAACGTCATCGCCTACGCCGCCGTCGGCGTCTGGCACCACTTCCTGCTCCACAAGGACACCGCGTTCCTCGAGGACATGTTCGCGATGGTCGACGCGGCGATTCGCTACGTGCTCGACCTGCAACAGGACACCGGCGAGGTGCTGTGGTGCCGCGAGCCCGACGGCGTCACGCCGGGCGAGTACGGGCTACTGACCGGGTCGTCGTCGATCTACCTCTCGCTGCGCTGCGCCATCGCCATCGCCGAACGCGTCGGCGACGAGCGCCCCGATTGGGAGCTAGCTGCCGGTTCGCTGGCCCACGCCATCCGTCGCCGCCCCGAGGTGTTCGCCGACAAGAGCCGCTGGGCCATGGACTGGTACTACCCGGTGCTGTGCGGCGCGCTGACGGGAAGCGACGGTCGGGCCCGACTGCGCGACGGCTGGAACGAGTTCGTCATGCCCGAGCGGGGCGTGCGGTGCGTGGCGGACCGTCCGTGGGTGACCGCGGCCGAGACCGCCGAATGCGTGATGGCCCTCGACGCCGCCGGGCTCGACGTTGAGGCCCGCACGCTGTTCGACTGGGTGCAGCGCTACCGCTACCACGACGGGGCCTACTGGACCGGTTGCGTCTACCCCAACGGCGAGTATTTCCCGGGCGACGAGCGGTCGAGCTACACGGCCGCCGCCGTCCTCTTGGCCGACGAAGCTCTCGACGGCGTGTCCCCCACGGCCGGCCTGTTCCGGGGCGAGGGCCTCCCGGCCGGCCTCGACCTCAGCGACGGCGAAGAACCCGCAACGAGCCGGTTTCGCTGAGGTCTTCGAACGCGCCCGACTCGCGGGCGTCGCAGTACAGCTCGTAGGGCGGGCGGCCGCCGTGGGCCGGATCGGGGAACACGTCGTGGATGGCGAGCAGGCCGCCGGCGGCGACGTGCGGCGTCCACCCTCGGTAGTCGGCCCACGCCGGCTCGGCGCCGTGGCCGCCGTCGATGAAGAGGAACGACAGCGGCGTCGTCCATTGCGATGCGACCAGCGGCGACTCGCCGATCACCGCGATCACGGTGCCCTCCAGACCGGCGTCGAAGATCGTGCGCCGAAAGAACGGCAGCGTGTCCATGCGGCCGGTGGCCGGGTCGACCAGCGACGAATCGTGATGCTCCCAGCCGGCCTGGTTCTCCTCCGAGCCGCGGTGGTGGTCGACGGTGAACAACACCGCGCTGCGCTCCCGCGCCCCCGCGCCGATGTACACGGCCGACTTGCCGCAGTAGGTCCCGACTTCGAGCAACGGTCCAAGACCTGAGGCCGCGGCGGCGCGTGCCGCTTCGTGCAAGGCCCAGCCTTCGTCGTCGGGCATGAAGCCCTTGGCCGCCTGCGCGACCGCGAGCCACTCTGGCGCGGGCGCGGGCGTCACGCCGGCGGGCGGCGTCAGGTCGGCAGGCCCGTGCGCCCGTCCCACGCCGGCTCGTCCTCCAGCTCCTCGGGACGGTGGGCGAAGATCACCTTGTTGAAAAGGATGAACTTGCCGATCCACAGCACGCCGTAGGCGAACATGGCGCCGCCCATCACCGTGGCGGTGTTGAGCAGGTGGTTCTGGATGTGGTTCCGGGCGAAGGTGTCGGCCGCGTCGGCCGTCCAGGTCGAGAAGGCCAGTCCGAGGAACGCCAGCGTCCAGAACGGCACCACCTCGCGCCACAGATGTGAACGCCCCGTCTTGCCCCACGCCCAGGTGCGGTTCAGGTAGTACGACGGGATCCCGCCGATCACCGACGCGGTGATGTTGGCCGAGCGGGCGGTCCAGTGCAGGCCCCCATACAGGATGGCCAGTGAGATCTGGCTGACGATAACGGCGACGACCGATACCAACGTGTACCGGACGGCCTTCTGACCGGTGGGCGTGCGCGCTCGTTCACGCAGCGAAGAGAGAGAGTGGCTCACTGTTCAGATGGTATCGGTCTCCAAGGCGTTTCCCTGAGCGATGGCGCCCAGCCAGTGAGCGCTGGGTTTGGGTGTGCGCACCTGCGTTTCGCGGTCGACGGCGATGATGCCGAACGTGGGCGCGTAGCCGAGGGCCCACTCGAAATTGTCCATCGCGCTCCAACACGTGTAGCCCCGCACGTCGATGCCGTCATCGAGGCAGTTGCCGACGCCGCGTAGTGCGCGGGTGATGTACTCGATGCGGCGCGCGTCGTCGTCGGTGCCGATCCCGCTCTCGGTGACGAGGATTGGCACCCCGTCGGTCACTTCCCAGGCGCGACGCACCGTGGCTTCGAGGGCCTCGGGCCAGAACTCGTAGCCCATCTGCGTGACCTCGACGCCGTCCTCGGGGCCCAGCACGGTGTCGGCGTTGACCCGGCTGCGCGAGTAGGTCTGCACGCCGATGAAGTCGTCGTGGCGGGCCGCTTCGAGGTACACGTCCTCGTAGTTGCGACGGATGCGGCCGACGCGCTCCTCGCCGCCGTCTACGGGCTGCCAGTCGGTCATGGCCAATGTGAGACCCACCGGGGCGTCGCCGGGACCGGATCGGATCGCGTCGACGGCGCGGTGATGGGCGTCGACGATGATGTCGTTGACGGCCCGGCGCAGTGCGACGTCGCGGCGCCCGGGCGGGAACACGCCGGCCAGGTAGCCCATGGTCGCGACCACGTTGGGTTCGTTGAACGTGCAGGCCCAGCCCATCAGGTCGCCCAGCGCGGCGGTGGCCCGCTCGACGTAGCGGCCGAAGCGGGCCGCGGTGTCGGGCTCCTCCCAACCGCCTTCGTGGCACACCCAGCGCGGCGTCGTGAAGTGGTGGAACGTGACGATCGGGGTGATGCCGTTGTCGAGGCACGCACCGCACATACGCCGGTAGTGCTCGAGGGCGGCTTTGGAGAACTCGCCGTTCTCGGGCTCGATGCGGCTCCACTCGATCGAGAAGCGGTACGTAGTGAACCCGAGGCCGGCAAGAAGCGCGATGTCGTCGGCGTAGCGGTGGTAGTGGTCGACGGTGTCGCCGCTGGGCTCGACGCACGGCGAGGTCGGGTCGTGCTCCCACATCCACCAGTCGTTGTTCCAGTTGTTGCCCTCGACCTGGTGCGCGGCGGTGGCCGTGCCCCACAAGAACCCGTCGGGGAACTCGATACGCATACGTGCGTGACGCTAGCGGCGCGATGGTCGCCCCGGATCCACGCGACGATGGGCCGATGGCCGATCAACGGGCGCTCGACGATCTCGTCGACCTGCTCGACCTGGAGCCCATCGAGGTCAACATCTTCCGCGGGCGCAGTCCCGACGAGAAGCGCCAGCGCGTCTTTGGGGGCCAGGTCGCCGGCCAGGCGCTCGTGGCCGCGGGACGCACGGTGGAGCGC
>JACDEA010000238.1 GCA_013816725.1 Actinomycetota bacterium | reverse complement strand
AACGTCACGACCCGCCTGCACATTTTGATCTGGGGCGACGAGCGCGGTCGATGACGAACCGGGTGCTGCTCGTGCACGGCACGATGGACCGAGCGGCCAGCTTCGCCAAGGCGGTCGGCCACCTCGCGGGCCTGGAAATCATCACGTACGACCGCCGCGGTTACGGCAGCGCGGCACACGAGCACGCGACGTCGCTGGCCGACCACGTCGACGACCTCGTGGCCCGGCTCGCCAACGAGCCCGCAGCCGTCGTCGGTCACAGCATCGGCGGCGACTTCGCGCTGGCGGCCGCCACCCGCCGCCCCGATCTCGTCACGGCGGTGGGCGCGTGGGAGCCGCCGCTGGCCTGGCTGCCCTGGTGGCCGCAGGAGTCGGCAGGAACCCGGGCGACGTCGGAAGGCCTCGATCCCGGCGACGCCGCCGAGCTGTTCATGCGAGGGGTGGTGGGCGACGACATCTGGGAGCGGCTACCGGAGGGCACGCGGCGGACGCGGCGGAAGGAGGGCGCGGCGATGCTCGTCGACGTCGGCGGCATCCGATCCGGTCCCCCGTTCGACCCCGCCGCGGTCCAGGCGCCGGTTGTCGTGGGGCGGGGCGGCGATTCCAAGCCGTATCACCGTCGCTCGGCCGAGTGGGTCTGCGCGCACGTCGGCGACGCCGAACTATTCGACATTCCCGGCGCCCGCCACGGGGCGCACGTCAGTCACCCAGGCGACTTCGCCCGCTTCGTGCGGCGTGTGGTCGAGCGAGGGTGGTCCCACTGAGGTAGCGCGATGCGCGATTCTGTTCGGCTATGCCCAGAGCCCGGTTCTTCGCGCTCGTGGCAATCGGCGGAATCGTGCTCGTGCCTGTGCTGATCGTCGTTGCCTACCTGGTCGACGACGGCGGGCGGGGCACCCAGGTGGCGAGCAACGTTTCTCTCGTCGGTACCGCGATCCAAGGATTGAAGGGCCGCGCCCTCGATGCCAAGGTCGCCAAAGTCGCCGAGCGCATCGAGAGGGCCGAGATCAAAGTCAGGGCCCCCAAGGGCGGATTCACGACGTCGGCTCCGGAGCTGAAGCTGCGCGTCGATCGCGACGCCACTGCTCGCGCCGCGCTGTCGGTCGGCCGCGGCGGCAACATCATCACGCGGTCATGGGCCTGGATGAAGGCGTTCGTCGACGATCGCAAGGCGCCGCTGCGCTCCACCGCCAGCGCCGACGCCACGTACGCGGTGGTCGCCGCCAAGGACAAGGGGCCCCACAAGCCGGCCATCGAGCCCACGCTCAAGCTGGAGAAGGGCGAGTTCGTGGCCGCGCCGGGCAAGAAGGGCACCGGGATCGACCCCGCTGACGTTCTCGACAAGCTGCCCGACGCGGCCCAGAACGGCGTGCCCATCGAGGTCAACGTCGGGCGGGGGGACGTCGGGCCACGGCTGACGCTTGCGCTGGCCCGCAAGCTGGCCCGCGACGCCAACGCGCTGTCGGTCCAGACGCTCCCGGTGACGGCCGGAAGCGCGCGGGCCGACATCCCGACGGCGATGTTGCGATCGTGGATCCAGCCGGCGATGTCCGACGCCGGCCCTCATGTGACGGTCGACCCGAAGAAGACGCTCACCGACCTGGCCAAGCTGCTGCCCAATGCCGGGCGGCCGCCGGTCGAGACCCACTTCACCGTCAATGGCGGCCAGGTCGTGATCCTTGACGGCAGCAACGGCCTCGGCTGCTGCGAAGCCGAGGCCGTCGATCTCCTCAACGCCGCGGTCCGCCAGCGTCCCGACGGCGTCGTGCGACTGCCGCTGAAGGTTGTCGAGCCCGGTCTCAGCCCGCAGGAGGCGCGCAAGCTGGGCGTCGTCGAGAAGGTCGCCACATTCACGACGAACCACCCCGCCGGCCAACCGCGCGTGCACAACATTCACCTCATCGCCGACACGGTGCGGGGGTCGCTGATCCGGCCCGGCAACAGCTTCTCGATCAACGGCACCGTTGGCGAGCGCACGACGGCGAAGGGTTATGTCGTCGACCATGTGATCGAGGACGGCGTGTTCGCCGAAAGTGTCGGCGGCGGCATCTCGCAGTTCGCCACCACGCTCTTCAATGCCGCGTTCTTCGGCGGGCTCGAGCTGAAGAGTTACCAAGCGCACACGCTCTATATCTCGCGGTATCCGTACGGCCGGGAGGCGACCATGGGATGGCCGGCGCCCGACCTCGTCGTCCGCAACCCGTCGCCGTACGGCATCCTGATCTGGCCGAGCTACACCGGCACGTCGATCACCGTCGACCTCTACTCGACCAAGTGGGTCGAGGCCACGCAGAGCGGCCAGACCAAGACGCCGAGCCAGCAGTGCACGCGGGTGAAGACCGACCGCACCCGTCGTTTCCTGAGCGACGGGCGCGCGTCGGTCGACTCCGTGTACGCGTTGTACCGTCCGAAGGAGGGGGTCAACTGCGACGGGAGCATCAGCCCGAAGCTCACCACCACGACGGCCAAACCGGGCACGGCGACGACCGCTCCGGGCAAGCCGACCACGACGCGACCGGCCGGCCCGAACACCACTGGGGCGTCACCACCGACTTCCGCGCCATGATGCGTCGGTGAAGGTCGCGGTCACCGGTTCGCACGGCATGATCGGCACCGCGCTGGTCGACCGACTCCGGAGCGACGGCCACACCGCTATCCGCCTGGTGCGCTCGGCACCTGCCGGCGCCGATGAAGTTCGTTGGGACCCCGACGCGGGCACGATCGACGGCCCGGCGCTCGAAGGGATCGACGCCGCCGTCCACCTGGCCGGCGAAGGCGTGGCCGAGAAGCGTTGGAGCGACACGCAGAAGGCCCGCATCCTCGACAGCCGGGTCAACGGGACCCGCACGCTGGCGACCGCCCTCACCGCGCTGGCCGACAAGCCGCCGGTGTTGGTCAGCGGCTCGGCCGTCGGGTACTACGGCGCAAGGAGTGACGAGACGCTGACCGAGGAGTCGGCACCGGGCACAGGGTTCCTGTCCGAGGTGGTGCGAGCTTGGGAAGCGGCGACCGCGCCGGCCAGCGACGCCGGCGTCCGCGTCGTGCACATCCGCAGCGGCATCGTCCTGAGCGAACGGGGCGGGGCGCTCAAGCGCCAGCTCCCGCTGTTCAAGCTGGGCGTGGGCGGGAAGCTCGGGTCGGGCAAGCAGTGGACGAGCTGGATAAGCCTCGAGGACGAGGTTCGGGCGATCGTGCACCTCATCGAGACCACGTCGGTTGCCGGGCCGGTCAACCTCACCGCGCCCAAGCCGGTCACGAACGCGGCGTTCACCAAGGCCTTAGCCAAGGCCGTTCACCGCCCCGCGGTGCTCCCGGTGCCCAGGGCCGCGCTCAACGTGGTCCTCGGCAGTGAGCTGGCCGGCGACTTGCTCGGCAGCCTGCGCGTGCTGCCGGCCAAGCTCGTTGCCAGCGGATTCGCCTTCACCCACCCCACGATCGACGAGGCCTTCGCCGCCATAGTGTGAAGTCATGAGTGAACCCCGGTTCGAGCAGCGCATGAGCGACAGCGACGCGCTGATGTGGGGCATCGAGGCCGTTCTCGTCGAGTGTCTCGAGGAGGGGTTCGCCGAGGTGCGCAAAGTCGCTTGATCACGACCGACGTGGCTGTCGTCGGCGGCGGCCCAGCCGGCGTCGCCGCCGCCATCACCCTGGCTCGTGCCGGTCGCGACGTCGTCCTCGTCGACAGGGCCCGGTTCCCGCGCGACAAGTGCTGTGGCGACGGGCTGACGGCCGGTGCGCTGCGGCGTTACCAAGCGCTGGGGCTCGAGCCGTCCGACGTCGCGTCGTGGCACGTCGTGGACGACGTGATGGTGCGGTCGCCATCGGGGCGCACGGTGCGGTTCCCGCTCCCGCGGGGGTCGGGCATCTACGCCGCAGTGGCGCCGCGGTCCGAACTCGACGCCGCCTTCCTAAACGTCGCCCGGCGGGCCGGTGTCATGGTGCACGAAGGGACGGCGCTGGTCGGCGCCGACGTTGGTGAGCGATGGGCGTCGATCGACGTCGACGGCCTCGGGACCGTCGCCGCCCACTACCTCATCGGCGCCGACGGGATGTGGTCGCCTCTACGCAAGGCGATGGGGGCCGACGACGAAGCCGGCTACCTGGGCGAGTGGCACGCGTTCCGCCAGTACGTGTCCGGCGTGGGCCCGGCGGCGCGCGACCTGTGGGTGTGGTTCGACGCCGACTTCCTCCCCGGATTCGCGTGGTCCTTCCCCCTTCCTGGCGGGCGGGCCAACGTCGGCTTCGGCGTGCACCGGCGAACGGGAGCCAAGGTGAGGGGCGTCGACCTGCTCGCCCGGCCGCACATCGCCGAGGTGCTCGGTCCGGCCGCGTTGGCCGAGGGCCCGTTCAAGGCGTGGCCTATCCCGGCGCGTGTCGAGCGCAGCCCGCTCAGCGCCGGCGACGGGCGCGTGCTGTTCGTCGGCGACGCGGCCCGGGCCACCGACCCAATGACCGGCGAGGGCATCGGCCAGGCGCTCGAGACCGGCG
>JACDEA010000237.1 GCA_013816725.1 Actinomycetota bacterium | reverse complement strand
CCGCCTCGTGACATGTCGGTGAGCCATTACAGGTAGAGACCGGTGGAACCGTCGACGCGGCCGGAGGCGACGGCGTGGATGTCGCGCTCGCGCATGAGGAGGTACTCCTCGCCCTGCACCTCTACCTCGTAGCGGTCCTCGGGGTTGAAGAGGACCTGATCGCCGGGCGTGATGTTGCGCACATGCGGCCCCACGGCGACAACCTCGGCCCAACTGAGCCGCTTCGACACTTGCGCGGTGGCGGGAATGAGGATGCCGGCGCGCGACTTGCGCTCGCCCTCTGAGGCCGGGATCTGCACGAGGATGCGATCCGACAGCATCATGATCGGCTGCTTCTCGTCGGCTGCGGCCGCGTGCGGTTTGCGCTTCGCTTCGGGCACGCCGACGACGGTACCTGCTACCGCGGCAAGACGGTGAACGGGCCGCGGTACGTCGCCGGAGACTGCTGCGACGCAACCGTTGCCGTCGCCTCGTACTGGCCTTGATTGATCTCGAGGATGTCGTCGCCGAGTTCGAGGCGCGCCGCGTGGCCCGCCCGCAGCTCGAAGCACTGCATCGCCTGCGCGAATGTGCGCTCGCGGCTCCACCGGTAGATCTCCTCGCCGCTCTGCATCAGCGAGACGTCGCCGAGCTGCGAGGTCGGGACGACGATGGTCCCGGAGTCGGAGCCGTCGTTGCGCAGGATGAGCTGCCACGTGACGTTGCTGCCCGTGCGGGGCGGCGCGGCAGTCGTGAGCTTGACCGACAGCTTCATCCCCTTGCCCTGATCGGGGCACGACTGGCGCAGCACGGGAGCGGCCACCTCATCCGACGCCTTGTCACCGTCACCGCAGGCCATCAACGGGAGTAGCAGGAGCGCCGCAGCGGCTACGCCCCGCACGGACGCACCACGACGCCGCCTTCGGCGAGCCGGGCCTTGGCCTCCGCGATGGTGAACTCGCCAAAGTGGAAGATCGACGCGGCTAGAACGGCGTCGGCCCCACCGTCGACGGCGGCGGCGACGAGGTGCTCGAGCGTGCCCGCCCCGCCGCTGGCGATCACCGGTATCCCGCACGCGTCGGTGACCGCTCGCAGCAACTCGATGTCGAAGCCGTCACGGGTGCCGTCCCTGTCCATCGACGTCAGCAGTATCTCGCCGGCGCCCAGCTTCTCGACCTCGGCCGCCCACGACACTGCGTCCAGCCCGGTGGGCTTGCGACCTCCGTGGGTGTAGACCTCGAAACCGCCCGGTGAGCGGCGGGCGTCGATGGCCACGACAACGCACTGCGCGCCGAACTCGTCGCTGATCTCCGATACCAACTCGGCCCGGCTCACCGCGCTGGTGTTGATCGAAACCTTGTCGGCGCCCGCTCGCAACAGGGCGCGGGCGTCGGACACCGATCGGACACCACCGCCCACGGTGAGAGGGATGAACACTTCCTCGGCGGTGCGGGCGACGACGTCGACCATCGTGTGCCGCGCGTCCGATGACGCGGTGATGTCGAGGAACACGACTTCGTCGGCCCCCTCGTCGTCGTAGCGCGCCGCCAACTCGACGGGATCGCCGGCGTCACGCAGGTTGACGAAGTTCACGCCCTTCACAACGCGCCCGTCGTGGACGTCGAGGCAGGGAATGACCCTTACGCTTCGCACGCGGCCAGCGCCTCCTCCACGGTGAAGCACTGTTCGTAGATCGCCTTGCCCACGATCACGCCGGCCACGCCCACGTCCCGCAGGGCCCGCAGGTCGTCGAGCGACCCGACCCCGCCCGACGCCACCACCGGCACCGCGGTCGACGCCACCGCGTCGCCAAGGCCTTCGATGTCGGGACCGGCCATGGTGGCGTCGCGAGCGATGTTGGTGATCACAAAGGACGCGGCGTGCGAGAAGGCGGGCCACTGCACGGCGTCGTGCAGCTGCACGCCGCTGCGGACTTCCCACCCGCGCGTGCGGATCTCGCCGTCGCGGTGATCGAGGCCCACGGCGACCCGGCCCGGGTAGCTGGAGATGAGCGACTGCGTGAAGCCCGGGTTACTCACCGCAATGCTCCCGCAGACGATGCGACCGACGCCATCGGCCAGCAGGCTGGCGTCGCGCACGCCGCCTCCGGTCTGCACCGGAATCGACAGGGCCTTGGACAGCGCCACGACGACGTCGCGGTTGGTTCCGTGGGTGCGGGCGGCGTCGAGGTCGACGACGTGCACCCACCGTGCCCCGGCCGTCTCGAAGGCCCGGGCCCGGGCGATGGGGTCGTCGTCGTAGATCGTCTCGCGGTCGAAGTCCCCCTGGTGCAGGCGGACGGCGCGCCCGCCCCTGATGTCGATGGCCGGGTACAGCTCCATCAGACGGCACACTTCTCGACGAAATTGCGCAGCAGCCGCATGCCGGACTCGCCCGACTTCTCGGGGTGGAACTGCGTGGCCCACACGTTGTCGCGCTCGACCGCGGCAACGACCGGCCCGCCGTAATCGCAGGTGGCCACCACGTCGTCGGAAACCGCGGCCGCGTAGGAGTGGACGAAGTACATCCACGTGTCGCCGTCGAGGCCGTTGAGCAGCGCGCTCCCCTGCCGCCGCGGCTCGAGGACGTTCCACTGCATCTGTGGGCGCTTCACATCGTCGGGCAGCAGGCGGTTGGTGCCCTTCAGCACGCCGAGTCCCTTCACGCCGGGCGCTTCCTCCGACCCCTCGTAGAGCATCTGCATGCCGACGCAGATCCCCAGGAACGGCGTGCCCGCCTCGACGGCGGCCACCGCGACGCGGTCGAGGCCGCTGGCCCTCACCGCTTCGATGCAGCGCCCGAAGTTGCCCACCCCCGGCAGGACGACGCCGTTCGCTCCGGCCGCTTCCTCCGCCGAAGTCACCAGATGGGCGGCGCCGCCCACCTTCTGCAGCGCCTTCTCGGCCGACCGCAGGTTGCCGATCCCATAGTCGAGGACCGCGATCACAACGTGCCCTTCGTCGACGGAACCGTGTCGCCCTCGACCCGCACGGCGTCGCGCAGGCACCGGGCCAGGCCCTTGAACGCTGCTTCGAGGATGTGGTGCGTGTTGCGGCCGCTGCGCAACCGCACGTGCAGCGTCATGCCCGCGGCGGTCGCGAACGACTGGAAGAAGTGCTCCGCCATCTGCGGATCGAACGGTGGCGTACCCAATGGGAGAACTTCGCCGAACTCGACCTCGTAGACGACGAACGGCCGCCCCGAGAGGTCGAGGGCCACCTCGACCAGGGCTTCGTCGAGCGGGAGGAGCACGGACGCGAAGCGGCGCACGCCGGCCTTGTCGCCCAGGGCTGCGGCCAGCGCTTCGCCCAGCACGATCGCCGTGTCCTCGACCGTGTGGTGGGCGTCGACGTCGAGATCGCCCTTGGCGCTGACGGTGAGATCGAACCCGCCGTGCTTGCCCAACTGAGCGAGCATGTGGTCGAAGAACGGCAGACCCGTGTCGGCTTCGGCCCGACCGCCGCCGTCGAGGTCGAGCTGTACGTCGATGCGCGTCTCCTTGGTCTCCCGCGTGCGGGTCGCCGTACGGCTCACGATGCCAACACCTCCTTCAATGCGTCGAGGAACGCGGTGTTCTCCGCTGGGGTTCCTACCGTCACGCGCAAGCATCCTTCTAGCCCGGGCCAGCTACCGCAGTCACGAACCAGCACCGAGCGGTCGACGAGGCCTTGCCAGACGTCGCTTCCAGTACGGCGCCGGGGCCGGAACAGTATGAAGTTGGCGTCGCTGGGCCACGCCTCGACCGCCAGCTCAGCCAACGCGCCCGCGATGTGGCCCCGCTCCTCGACGATCGCCGCCACCCTGGCCTCCATCTCGGCCCGGTACCGCAATGCCAGTCGGCCGGCCGCCTGCGTGATCGCGCTCAGGTGGTACGGCAGTACGACGCGGTCGAGGTCGGCGACCAGTTCGGCCGGGCCGATCAAATAGCCCAGGCGGACGGCGGCCATGGCCCATGTCTTGGAGAATGTGCGGACGACGGCGACTCCGCGGTCGTCGTCGACCAGCGCCAGCGCCGACCACGGCGAGAACTGTCCGTAGGCCTCGTCGACGACGACGAGCCCGGGCGCCAGCCCCACGACCTTCTCGATGATCTCCTGGGACTCGGCCCGGCCGGTCGGGTTGTTCGGTGAGCAGACGAACGTGATGTCGGCCGGGGTGGCCGCCACCTCGTCGGGGTCGAGCATGAAGGCGGGCGTGCGCCCCCCGACGGCGACGGCGGTGCCGGTCCGGCGGGCGATCAGCGAGTGCAGCGCATAGGTGGGCTCGAAGACGGCGGCGACGCGGCCCGGCCCGCCGTAGGCGAGGAGGAGCGTCTGGAGGACCTCGTTGGACCCGTTGGCGCAGAAGACCTGCTGCGGGGCGACGCCGTGGAACTCGGCCAGCTCGGCCCGCAGGGCGGCGGCGCCGCGATCCGGGTAGCGGTGATACGCCACGTTGGCCACCTCGTCGGCCAGCGCGGCGATCCACCCCGGCGGCGGGAGGAAGGGCGACTCGTTGACGTTGAGGCGCACCTC
>JACDEA010000236.1 GCA_013816725.1 Actinomycetota bacterium | reverse complement strand
ACGTGGGCTCGCGCCGCACCGCCGACGCGAACGCGGTGGCCACGATCGCCGAGCCGACCGCAGCCAGCGCGGCGAGCAGGATGATTTCGGGGAACAGCGAACCGGTCCACGGCTGGCGGGCGCCCACGTTCCAGGCGTACTCGCCGGCCAGGCCGATCGTGCTGACCGCAGCACCGGCGACCAGCGCGAACCGCAGCCGGCGATCGGTGCCGGCCACCCAGGCGGCCAACTCGACCGCGACGGCCGTCGCGAGGTAGATCCCACCGCTGCGGGTCACGACGGGACCGCCGCCCTCGGAGATGCCGCCGGAGAACAGCGCGACGTTGGCCAAGGCGATGCCGAGCCCCCACCACCTTCCCAACACGAGCCGAATGGCGACGAAGGCGAAGGCGCCGGCGATCATCACCAGGACGGGGTGATACAGCTGCTGGAACTGGGGCACGCCGAAGGTGAACTCACCTTGTGACGCGGCCAAGCCGAGGAGTGTGAGGAACGCGGCCACGACGTGTGATCCGCGGGCCCACGGCGATCGCGTCGGCGACACGCCGGCTTCGGCGAGCACCAGCCAGGCCGCCAGGCCGACGAACGACGCGCCGAGGATCATCAGCATGTGCGTGGGGCTCCACATCGTGACGTCGATGCCGTACTTCTGGTGCCACAGCTCGTCGAGCGGGAAGCCGCAGACCGCAGCGCCGCCCAGCGCCAGCAGCGGGAGCGTCGACCACGGCACGCGCAGGGCGCGGACGCGGAAGCCGACGTCGGCCTTTTGCAGCGTGGCGAACAAGATGCCCAGCACGCCGGAGATGGCGATGAAGCCGAGGCCGATGACGATCGCCGTATGCGGCGGCGTGAACAGCGCCTTGTCGCGGCCGAGCGCGATGTGCCAGGCGACGTCGCTGTAGAACCCCTCGCCGGCGGTGAAGACGCCGAACAACGCAGTGGCCATCGCCGCCGCCGCCCACCCGGGAATGCGGGTCAGGCGACCGAGAGCGTTCGGGATGCGCTCGAGCAGCGGGCCCTTCCCGAAGGCGAACAGCGCGACCACCGCGGCGCCGTACGCGGCCAGCAGCACGACGAGCAGGGTCCAGTCGTTGAGTGCGCTTCCTTGCGCGCTGACTTTGGCGAACATGATCACGCTCGACTTTCGGTGAGGATGAAACCGGACGCGCCGGTCCACAACAGTTCGGCTAGGTAATCGACTAGGCGGGTGCGGGGCATCGACCGGGAGTCCAGCCACCAGTCGCCGGCGGCGTGAACCATGCCGACGATGCCGTGGGCGATCGGTTCGGCGCCTCCGCTGTCCTGGCCGGCGTTGCGCAGCTGCTCTCCGACCACGACCGCCACCTGCTGGCCGACCTGGCGCATGAAACCGAGGAGATCGGTGTCGCCGGTGACGTGGCGCACCAGAAAGCGGTAGATGTCCGGATCGCGCTCGATGAACGCCACGTACGTGTCGATGGTGCCGACGATGAGCTGGCGCGGGTCGTCGCTGCTCTGCAATGCCCGTTGCAACTCGGCCATCAGGTCGGCGGAAAAGCGTTCGGCCAACGCGTGAACGAGGCCGTCGCGGTCGTCGAAGTGGCGATACAGGATCGGCTTGGTGATCCCGGCCTGCGTGGCGATCTGCGTCATCGACGCCGACGGGCCGTGCCGCCGGATGGCCTCGGTGGCCGCGTCGAGCAACTCGGGACGGCGGTCGGTACGCACCCTCCGCGTCATGGTTACCAAGAGTAACGTTACCGCTGGTAACCGTCAAGCCCCCGAGCCGGCTTACTGCGTCGTAGGGTTGCCGGCATGGCAAAGGGCGCGGCGTTCTTCGATCTCGACCGCACGCTGCTCAAGGGCGCCAGCGGCCCGCTGATCACCGAAGCGCTGAGGTCGGCCGGCATCGCACCGCAGCGGTCGCTGCCCGGACAGGGCCTTCTCTACAAGGTGTACGACCTGATCGGCGAGACGCTGCCGTCGATGGCGCTGGCCCGCGCCGCGGCGGTCGTGGCCAAGGGGTGGTCGGCCGACGCCGTGCGCCAAGCCGGGAAGGCGGCGGCCGAGAACCTGGAGGAACTCGTCGCTCCCTATGCCCGCCCGCTGATCGAGGAGCATCGCGCCGCCGGCCGGCCGGTGGTGCTGGCGACCACGACGCCTCACGACCTAGTGGCGCCGCTGGCCGAACGGCTGGCCTTCGACGACGTCATCGCCACCCGCTACGCCGAGGACGCCGGCCTGTACACCGGCAAGCTCGAAGGCGAGTTCGTGTGGGCGACCGGGAAGCTCAGCGCGGTCAAGCGCTGGGCCGCGTCCAACGGCGTCGACATGAAGCAGAGCTACGCCTACTCCGACAGCATCTACGACACGCCGCTGCTGGCGGCCGTCGGCCACCCCTACGCCGTCAACCCCGACGCCCGCCTCCTGGCCCTTGCCCTTTTGCGCCGCTGGCCCGTCCTGAACCTCGACGTGCCGCCTGGTGTACCCAAGCTGCTTGGGTTCGAGCCGTTCGACATCGTGCGGCTCACGACCCGGCCCGAGTTGTTCCCCTACGCCCGCTTCGACATCGACGGCACCGACCTGATCCCGAAGAGCGGGCCGGCGATCCTCGTGGCCAACCACCGCAGCTACTTCGACACCGTGGCGGTGGGGATGACCGTTGTTCGCGGCGGGCGGGCGCCCCGCTTTCTCGGCAAGAAGGAAGTGTTCGACGCGCCCGTGGTCGGTCCGCTGGCCACCGCGCTGGGCGGCATCAGGGTCGACCGGGGGAGCGGCTCGCAGGAACCGCTGCGCGCCGCAGCCTGCGCGCTGGAAGGTGGCGAGGCCGTCGCCCTCATGCCGCAGGGCACGATCCCGCGGGGCCGCAAGTTCTTCGATCCCAAGCTCGAAGGCCGCACCGGCGCGGCGCGTTTGGCGGCCATGACCAAGGCGCCGGTCATACCGATCGGTTTGTGGGGCACCGAGCACGTATGGCCCCGCTCGGCGCGCCTCCCGAACGTCACCAACATCGGCAACCCGCCGGTGGTCCGCACGCGGGTCGGCCCGCCCGTGGCGCTCACATACGACGACCCGAAGGCCGATACCGAGCGCATCATCGAGGCAATCGTTGCCCTGCTGCCGCCCGAGGCCCGCGAGCGCCGCCAGCCCACGCCCGAGGAGCTGGTCCTGGCGACGCCGGCGGGCAGAGACCCGGAAAACCCTGACGGCTGACGCGTGATCTACGGCTTGTTGTTTCTCATCGTGATGGTCGCGGCCATCGGCCTGACCGTCACCATCGTGGCCGAGCACGAACGGGCGGTCGTGTTCCGCCTCGGGCGCGTCATCGGAGCCAAGGGACCGGGACCTGTGATCGTCCTACGCGGCCTCGACACGGTTCGCAGGGTGACGACGAAGCTCGTCGCGCTCGACGTCCCGATCGGCGAGATCATCACGATCGACGACGTGGCTGTACGGGTCGCCGCCGTCGTGCACCTCCGCGTCGTCGACCCTGTAAAGGCCGTCTTGGAGGTGGAGAACTACCGAACCGCCACCGCGCAGGTGGCCCAGACCGTTTTGCGTTCACACCTCGGGGAAGTGAGCCTCGCTCGCGTCCTGCACCAGCAAGCCGACGTCAACGCCGCGGTGACGTTGATGATCGCGGCGCGGACCGAGGCATGGGGCGTCGAGGTGCAGCAGGTCGAGCTGCGGACGGTGGACGTCAGCGAGGCCGAGCGCCACCACGAGTCTCAGCCGCAGCCGGAGCCGGACCACGAACCCGCCGCTGACCGGGGCGCCGAGGGGCCCGCCGAGCGTGAAGGCGACTACCTGAGCTCCTAGTCGGCCGCCGGTTGCGGGTGGATCAGCCGGTGCAGCTCGGTGTCGGTCAGCGTCACGTGGCTGGTGTCGCGGCAGTCCACCTCGACCGCGGCGGCAGACTCCGAGGGCGGGCCACCGGGCGCCTGTGCTGGCAACTCGTGGCCCGCCCCCGACCGAGTCTCGGCGGGGAGCCGTCCCCCCATGTCTTTGCGGCTCCCCATCCGTATGTATCCCCCCTGGATTGGCCCCACCCCCGAGGCCATCCCTGCCACCACTCCTCCCCCTGCGGGCAGCGGCGCTATTGGCACTATGCAGGACGGGGGTTAAGAACGGGTTAAATCGGCGCGCCGTGGCTCTACGCTCGGGTTTCAGCGTGTCCGACCACCTTGAAATCCGGGTTCTCGGCCCCCTCGAAGTGCGGGTTGCCGGCGCCCAAATCGACCTCGGCGGGGCCAAGCCCAGGGCGATCCTGGCCGCGCTCGCCCTCCAGGCCGGTCGGGTCGTGTCGGTTGACCAACTGGTCGACGCCGGATGGGGCGCCGAGGCTCCCCTCCGGGCGGTCAACTCCGTTCCCGTCTACATCTCGCAGCTACGCAAGGCGCTGGGCGCCAGCCGGATCGAGACGCGTGCGCCGGGCTACGCGCTCAGTCTCGCCCCCACGGAGCTCGATCTGGGCCGCTTCGAGGAGCAGGTCGGGGCGGCGGCCATCGCCCGCGCC
>JACDEA010000235.1 GCA_013816725.1 Actinomycetota bacterium | reverse complement strand
CCAACTCGGCCCGCCGCGTGAGCTGAACGTCGATACCGGCCCACCCGTCGGCGACGAGGTTGCGGTACCTGATCAAACGGTTGAAGGCGACGATCCCCGCGACCGCCGCGACGATGGCCGCGGCGACCAGGATGGCAAGGAGGATCATGGCGACAGCCTCGCGTATGGAGTCGGAGATCCGTGGGCGGTATGCCATGCTGGCTGGGCTTGGTGGCCGTAGCTCAGTTGGTTAGAGCGCCAGGTTGTGATCCTGGATGTCGGGGGTTCGAGTCCCCTCGGTCACCCGAAAAGCCAAGCCCCTCTAGCTCAATGGCAGAGCAACGGACTCTTAATCCGCAGGTTCTCGGTTCGAATCCGAGGGGGGGTACTCACGGTCGCTCGTCAGGCCGGGGTGAAGCCCGTCAGCGTGGCGGTGTAGTTGAGGTCGTAGGCGATCTTGACGCCGTTGGTCCGCTCGGTGTGGAGGTGGGTCTCCCACGTGGTCCACGTGCCGCGCGTGATGTCGAACCAGCCGCGCCGCGTCTCACGCAGTTGCTCGACGGCGCCGGGCCGGCTCGTGCGCTCGAGCACGACCTCCCACCCCGTCGATCGGCTGGCCACGTCGGTGACCTTCCAGTCCTCCACGCGGAGCAGCGCACCGCCGCCGTCGCGCGCTTCGGTGGCCCCGCTGCGCACGGCGTTGGCGCCGAACGGGAGCGCGGCGCGGGCGATGACGGGGTTGTAGCTCGCCTGGGACGCGCGGGTCACGAGGCCGAACTTGGCGTTCATGGTTTCGGAACGCAGCCCGAGTCGGTCGGGGCGCAGCGACACGACCTCGGTTTCGACGTGCTGGTCGGAGAACTTCATGTCGAGGGCGATCTCGTCGGACGCGATCCCGGCGCCGCGATGGGCCAACAGCGTCATCGTCGGCGGCAGCGCCCGGCGGCCGCCGCCGGTGATCTCCTCGTTGCCGTCGACCGCGTAGGTGTACGTGCCGGGCGCCGGCAGGTCGACCTTGGCGTCGGCCGCCCTGGCCGACGCCGCCGAACCCGGCGAGCGGGCAGTCGTGGTCGACACGCCGCGAATCGACATCGACGTCGTCGGGAACAGCGGCAGCACCGGCTCGGGCGGGCCGGCGCCGGGTGACGCACCGCCGTCCACACTGCCGGCCGACAGCAGCGTGCCGCGGTTGGCCGGCGCTGCGGCGCGAGGACCGTCGACCCGCACCAGAGCGAGCAACCCGAGCGCCGTGAGCACGGCGCACGTCAGCACCAAGCCGCGGACAGGTTGCTCAGGTGCGCCGGGTCCCAACGCGCCTCAGGCTAGTGAGCAGTCAGACGGGAAGGCAGACGACGCGGCAATTTTTGGCCGGCGGCGGGGGCGGTGGCGGGGGCGGGGGGGGCGGGGGCGGATCGAAGACCCACTCGGCGCCGTCACCGCCGGCAATGTAAGGATGCTGCGGGCCGGGCTTCTGCTTCTTGGTGATCCCCGGTGCGTTGCGGGCGGCGAAGTTGTACGCCTCGTGGAGCGACACGACGCCGTTGTTGTTGTCGTCGGCGGATCCGTTGAGGATGCCGGAGTCGACCATCAGGCCGGTGAAGATCGAGTTGTGCCAGTTCTTGTCCTCGTAGGACTTCTCGGACTCTTGCGACGAGCCGGTGAAAATCCGGCGCGAAGACGAGATGTTGTCGTTGAGCCCGGCCGCTTCACACCCGCTCACGTTGATCCAACCCCAGCCGCGCAACGCCCGCATCGAGTTGCCGAGTTCGTTGTCCATAATGAACTTGTTGTCGGCCGGCCACAGGAACTCGTCGGTCTTCTCGCCGTCCTTGTCGCGGTCCTTCTTGTCGGTCACCTGCTTGACGTGGCCGGAGTAGTGGAAGATCGAGAACGAGTCGGGGTCGCTGTTGTTGACGAGCCAACGCATGCCGTCGCGGATCGCGGCCTGCGTGGCCGCCTTGTTCGTGAGCAGCCGGACGTGTTCGGCCGGCCAGTGGAACTTGTTGACCAACGCGTTGTACACGTCGTGCGCGTCGCCGGCACTCCCAACGTTGGTGCGTGTGCGCCCGTAGTGCTGATCGATCCCGATGATCAGCGCCCACTTGTTCGTGCCGTACTGCGGAGCGGCGCCGGCCGGCGCGCTCTTGATGCCGAGTCCACTCACTGCGAGCGCGATAAGACCGAGAAGGGAAAGGGTTCGCCGCATACGGTGGCCATTCTGCACCCGTGGCGGCAGTTCCTGCCAGGCAGGGGCGATTCCTCACCGATCCTCCGATGGCCGCCGCCACGTCGCCGCCGACGCCGGCCCCACGGTGTTGCGGAGACGCCCCAGGCCCTCGATTTCGAGGTCGACGACGTCGCCGGCGCGCAGCCACGGGTAGGCGTCCTCGCCGGCGGTCAGCGCGAGCTCGAGGATGCAGCCGCCGCCGCACGTGCCGCTCCCGAACAAGTCGCCGGCCCGGACCCTCGTGGACTCCGCCGCGTACGCCGTCATCTCGGCGACCGACCAGAAGCACTCGGATAGGTCGGCTTCGGTGTAGAGCGTGTCGTTGACCCACGCCCTCATCGCGCCGCCAGTCGGGTCGAACTCGTCGGCGGTGGTGAGGACCGGCCCGACGCTGGTGGCGAAGTCCTTACCCTTGGCCGGCCCCAGCGACAGCGTCATCTCCTCGCGTTGTACGTCGCGCGCCGACCAATCGTTCATCACTGCGTACCCGACGACCGCGCTGCCGGCGGCTTCGAGATCGGCGCCGGTCACGTCTCGGCCGACCAGCCAGGCCAGTTCGAGTTCGTAGTCCATTTGCGCGGCGCGCGGCGGTATCGGGACAACGGCCCCCGGCCCGACTACGGCGGCCGGGTTGGAGAAGTAGAAGACGGGAAGCCGGTACCACGTCGGGTCCATCTCCAACCCGCGGCGCGCCCGCGCCGTCGCCACGTGGCGTTCGAACGCGTAGAAGTCGCGTAGCGCCCCCGGCGTCTCGACCGGCGCAAGCAGGGCGAGTTCGGCCACGGATAGCGCGTCGCCGGTCGCCGCCGCCTCCCACCCCGGCTCTCGGGTAGCCCGGGCCGCCGCCGCCACCACCGATTCGGCGATGGGCACCGCACGGCTGTCGTCGACCATCCGGCCGACGACAGGACGGCCGCCCGCCGTCCAACGCAGAAGCTTCAACTAGAGATGTTGGCCGCCACCGACCGTTCGATGACCTGATCGATGAACCCGTACTCGCGCGCTTCTTCGGCGGTGAACCAGCGGTCGCGGTCGGAGTCGGCCTCGATGCGCTCGACCGGTTGGCCGGTATGGAACGAGATGCGCTCGGCCATCATGCGCTTGAGGTAGATGATCTGCTCGGCCTGGATCGCGATATCGGCGGCCTGGCCCTGCATCTGGCCCGACGGCTGGTGCATCAGGATCCGCGAGTGGGGCAACGCGAAGCGCTTACCCGGTTTGCCCGCGCACAGGAGGAACTGCCCCATCGACGCGGCCAGCCCGACGCAGATCGTGGCCACGTCGGCCCGCACGTACTGCATGGTGTCGTAGATGGCCAGACCGGCCGTGACCGATCCACCGGGCGAATTGACGTACAGCGAGATGTCGCGCTCACCGTCGTCGGCGTCGAGCAGCAGGAGTTGCGCGCAGATGATGTTGGCGGTGGTGTCGTCGACGGGAGTGCCCAGGAAGATGATGCGCTCCTTGAGCAGCCGCTGGTAGATGTCGGCCGAGCGTTCGAGGCTGGCGAGTTCTGCGGTGGCCATAGCGCCGAGGGTAGCCCGAGCGAACGGCATACTTGTGCGCCGGGCGCGTGGTGGAACGGCATACACGCACGGCTTAGGACCGTGTGCTTCGGCATGAGAGTTCGAATCTCTCCGCGCCCACCGGAGCCGGCTGACGGCGCTCGCCGGCAACGGCCGGCGGGCCGTTAGAAGACTTGGTCGTCGAGGGCGCGAATACGGGCCGACAGCTCGCCCAGGATCTTGCGGGTCACGGGCCAGTTGTCGGCCAGAACCGCGGCGAAACTCTGCGGGCTGAGCACGAGGGTCTTGACCTGCGTCTCGGCCTTGACGGTGGCCGCCCGCGGGGAACTGTCGAACAAGGCCATCTCGCCGAAGTGCGAACCGGGCCCGAGCTTGCGCATCACCTTGCCGCCCTTGAGGATGTCGGCTCGGCCCTCGGTGATGAGGAAGAAGGCACCACCCGCTGCCCTCGGTGACGATGTTCTGTCCCGCCGAATACGGCTCCTCACGGGCGTCGTTGGCGATTGACTTCAGCTCGCGGTCCGAGAGCCCCTGGAACAACGGGACCCGTTTGAGCGCGCTGACGTGATCTGACTTGGCCACTTTCTCCCCTCCCAGACGGGTCCGATCCTAGGCTGGCCGTTGGGAGGTGTTCCTGATGGCCAAGGTGATGGCGGCCGCGGTGCAGGCGTCGCCGGTGTTCTTGGATCGCGATGCCACAGTGCGTAAGGCCGCGGCATTGATCGAAAAGGCCGCGGGGGCCGGCGCCGAACTGATCGCGTTTGCCGAGGCCTTCGTCCCGACATACCCAGACTGGGTGTGGC